>NZ_JBAQXC010000077.1:0-10647 GCF_049299235.1 Rhodococcus sp. (in: high G+C Gram-positive bacteria)
GCGACGACGTGGATGTCGGTGAACCCGGCGGCGCGCAATGCGGCGACGGCGGTCTCCCCGCCGACCCCGTGCAGCGCGGTGAGGGCGATCCGAAGGTGGCGATGCGGGGACCGGGGCAGGGTGGCGACGCGCGCGAGATACCGCTCGACGAGGTCGCCGTTCGTGGGCGTCACGGCTGCGCGCGGCACTGCGTCGCGAACCTTGTCGATCGCCGCTTCGATGTCGCGATCGGCGGGAGAGTCCAGTTGGGCACCGTCGGCGAGGTAGACCTTGTAGCCGTTGTCGGTCGCGGGATTGTGTGACGCGGTGATCTGGACGCCGGCGACCGCACCGAGTGTCCGCACCGCGAACGCGGTGATCGGGGTCGGTAGCGGCCGGGGGAGCGCGACCACGTCGAATCCGGCTGCGGCGAGGACTTCTGTTGTCGCGGTGAAGAAGTCCGCTGAGCCGATGCGGGCGTCCCGGCCGACGACGACGGTCCCGCCGCCGTGCCCGCTCGTGTGCAGCCAGGCCGCGAGTCCGGCGGTCGCCTGTTCGACGACCGGCACGTTCATGCAGTCCGGTCCGTCACCGACCGGTCCGCGTAGTCCCGCGGTACCGAAACGCAGGCTCACAACCGGCCCGCCAGTTCGCGCAGCAGATCGCCCATCCGGCGGGCGGCGGCCTGGCCCGCGGCGAGGACCTCGGTGTGGTCGAGGTGTTCGCCGGTGACGCCGGCGGCCGCGTTGGTCACCAGCGAGATGCCGAGGACGCGGGCACCGGCGGCGCGCGCCGCGATCGTCTCGTGCACGGTGGACATGCCGACGAGGTCGGCGCCGAGGGTGCGCAGCATCCGGATCTCGGCGGGCGTCTCGTAGTGCGGGCCGGGCAGGCCGGCGTAGACGCCCTCGGCGAGTGAGGGATCGATCTGCCGTGCCAGCGCCCGCAGGTCGGATGAGTACGCGTCGACGAGATCCACGAACTGGGCGCCGATCAACGGTGAGCGGCCGGTGAGGTTGAGATGGTCGGACACGAGCACGGGATCGCCGACCTTGAAGTCGGGGGAGATGCCGCCGGCGGCGTTGGTGAGGATCACGGTGTGGGCGCCGGCCGCGACCGCCGTGCGGACCGGATGTACGACCCGGCTCAGGTCGTGGCCCTCGTAGGCGTGGATGCGTCCGGACAGCACCAGTACCGGTGTCCGCCCGACCGTCACCGAGTGCACGGTGCCGGGGTGACCCGCCGCGGTCGGGGGCGTGAAACCGGGTAGGTCGTGCATGGACACGTCCGCGATCGTCGGTCCGAACCGTTCGACGGCGGCACGCCATCCCGAGCCGAGCACCACGGCGACCGGGTGCGCGGGTACTCCGGTGCGCGCGGCGAGGGCGGCGGCGGCGCGGCCGGCTTCGGCGGGTGGGTCGAGGATCGCGTCGGGTGCTCCCATGACGCAAGACCCTAACGTCAACCATCTTGTTACTACCGAGTAGCAAGTGGGTCTATTCTCGTGGTCATGCCTTACCTCGAACGCGACGGCGACGTCTTCGTCCTGTACCTCGGCAACCGGGATCAGGAGGTCGACGAGAACCGCTTCCACCCCGACCGGCTCGCCGAGATCGGCGCATTGCTCGACGAGGTCGACGCGCACGAGGGTCCGGCGGCGCTCGTGACCGCCGCGACCGGCAAGTTCTGGAGCAACGGTCTCGACACCGACTGGATCTTCGCCAACATCGCCGACCTGCCCGGCTACCTCGACACCGTGCACGCACTGTACGTGCGGATGCTGACCTTTCCCGCCGCGACCGTCGCCGCGATCCAGGGCCACGCATTCGGCGCCGGGGCGATGCTCGCGCTCGCCCACGACTTCTCCGTGATGCGCGCCGACCGCGGCTTCTGGTGCCTGCCCGAGGTGCAACTCGGTATGCCGTTCACCGTCGGCATGTCGGCGCTGCTGCGGACCCGGCTGATCAGCAGCACCGCGGTCGAGGCCGTCACCACGAGCCGTCGCTACGGCGGTTCCGACGCGTCCGCGGCCGGAATCGTCACGCAGGCCGTCGACGGGGATGCGGTCCTCGCCGCGGCCGTCGAGCGGGCCGCCGGACTGACCTCCACCCGCGGCGCGAACCTCTGCGTCGTCAAACGCGGTCTGCACGAGCCGCTCCTCGCCGCGCTCGCAAGGAAGACGGACGAGTCGAACTTCAGTTTCGGCTGATCGCTCCCGCGCTCGGCGGTGCCGGCACTTGCGCCCCGCGCGCATGACAAACTGATCGAGTGACGACCGAAGCGGACAGGGCGATCGAGGCTGCGACCGGTGAGCTGATCGCCCTGTCCCATTCGATCCACGCGGAGCCGGAACTCGCGTTCAACGAGCACCGCAGTGCCGCGAAGATCGTCGAGGTGCTGCGCGGACACGGTTTCGACGTCCGCACCGGAATCGCGGATCTGCCCACCGCTTTCGACGCCCGCTACGGCAGCGGCGAACTCGTCGTCGGCGTCTGCGCCGAATACGACGCGCTGCCCGGGATCGGTCACGCCTGCGGGCACAACATCATCGCCGCCGCCGCGGTCGGCGCCGGACTGGGGCTCGCGGCCGTCGCCGACGAACTGGGCATCACCGTGCGGGTCATCGGCACACCGGCCGAGGAGTCCGGGGGCGGCAAAGTGATCATGCTCGAACGCGGCGTGTTCGACGGCGTCGCCGCCGTGATGATGGTGCATCCGGGCCCGTTCGACGCCACGGGTGCGACCTCGCTGGCGCTGGCAGACATTGCCATCGCATTCGAAGGACGTGAGGCGCACGCGTCGGCGGCACCCGAATACGGACGCAACGCCGCCGACGCTGCGACGGTGGCGCAGGTCGCCGTCGGGCTGCTGCGTCAGCATCTGCTGCCGGGCCAGCAGATCCACGGCATCGTCAGCGACGGCGGCACCGCCCCGAACATCGTGCCCGCGCACGCCGAGTTGCTGTACTACCTGCGTGCGGCCACCGCGGATTCGCTGGCGGACCTCTCCGAACGCGCCGGACACTGCTTCGCGGCGGGGGCGCTCGCGACCGGGTGTACGCATCGGATCCGGACGGTGTCACCGACCTATACCGAACTCACTCCCGATCCGTGGCTGGTGCAGGCATATCGTGAGGTGATCATCGAGCAGGGACGGGCACCGCTGCCCGTCGAGGAGGAAGGATCACGCCCGCTGGGCAGCACCGATATGGGAAACGTGACGAATGTGGTGCCGGGTATCCATCCCGTCATCGGGCTCGATTCGGGTGGCGCGGTCACACATCAGGCGGCCTTCGCGGCCGCGTGCATCACCGAATCGGCGGATCGGGCGGTGCTCGACGGAGCGCGTGCGCTCGCCGCGACCGCGATCCGCGCCGCGACCGATCCCGTCCAGCGCGCTCGCCTGCTCGAAGGGGCAGCGAGCCGATGAATCCGTATGTCGAGAAGTGGCTCGGTGACCACACCGGGGACCTCACCGCGTGGCGCCGGCACATCCACGCGAACCCGGAACTGGCCCGGCAGGAGTACGCGACGACCGAGTTCGTCGCCGAGCACCTGTCCGCGGCGGGACTCGAACCGAAGGTGCTGCCGCGCGGCACCGGCCTCGTCTGCGATCTCGGGCCCACCGACGGGCCTCGTTTCGGACTGCGCGCCGACATGGACGCCCTACCCATGCAGGAACTGACCGGCGCGCCGTTCGCCTCGACGGTTCCCGGCGTGTCGCATGCGTGTGGCCACGACGCGCACACCACTGTGCTGCTCGGTACCGGGCTCGCCCTGAATGAGGTGCCCGAATTGCCGGTCGGTGTCCGGCTCGTGTTCCAGCCCGCCGAGGAGGTCATGCCGGGCGGCGCGCTCGACGTCGTCGCCGCAGGCGGCCTCGACGGGGTGTCCCGGATTTTCGCGTTGCACTGCGATCCGCGTCTGGAGGCGGGGCGGGTCGGGATGCGGGTGGGTGCGATCACCTCCGCAGCGGACACCGTCGAATTGGTGCTCGATTCGCCCGGTGGGCACACCTCGCGTCCGCATCTGACCGGCGACCTCGTCTACGGACTCGGCACGGTCATCACCGGCCTGCCCGGCATGCTCAGCAGGCGCATCGACCCACGCACCGGAACCGTGATGGTGTGGGGTGCGGTCAGCGCGGGCAAAGCACCGAATGCGATCCCGCGCACCGGGATGCTCGCGGGTACCGTGCGCACCGGCGACCACGAGACGTGGGAGTTGCTCGAACCGATGGTGCGCGAGATCGTGCACGGCCTGCTCGCCCCCACCGGGGTCAGTTACGAACTGAACTACCGGCGGGGTGTGCCGCCGGTCGTCAACGACGAGGTCTCGGCCCGCATGTTCGAGGCCGCGATTCGTGCCGTCGACCCCGACGCCCTGTCCGACACCCCACAATCCGGTGGGGGAGAAGACTTTTCGTGGTATCTCGAACAGGTTCCCGGGGCGATGGGCCGGCTCGGCGTCGGTTTCGGCACCGGGCCGGAACTCGATATCCACCAACCCACGTTCGATCTCGACGAGCGGGCGCTGGCCGTCGGAGTGCGCGTGTTGACAAATCTCGTTCTCGGCGCCGGACGAATGACCGATTCGACCGAATTAGCCGAGCCTGGCCTCAGCCTGTAGGTTCCCTGTGAGGGACAGCTCACAACAGGAGGCCCACATGCACACACGACGCGGGATTGCCGCCGCTCTCACGGCCGCAGCATTGGTGGCCACCCTGGCCGCGTGCGGCAGTGACGACAGCGCAGCGGACGACACCACGCCGGGCGACAGCAGCGACGCGGCGCTGACGCTGTACTCCGGACGGAGCGAAAACCTCGTCGCGCCCCTCATCGAACAACTCGAGAGCACCCTCGGATTCCCGATCGAGGTCGTCTACGGCGGCACCCCGGAGATCACCGGCAAGCTCCTCGAAGAGGGTGCCTCCTCACCCGCCGACGTCGTGTTCAGCCAGGACGCGGGCGCCCTCGGCCTCCTCGACCAGCAGGGCATGCTCGAAGTGCTGCCCACCTCCGTGACCGACCTGGTGCCCGAGTACTACCGCGCCGCCGACGGCACCTGGGTCGCGACGTCGGCCCGGGCCCGCGTGCTCGTCTACAACGACGACAAGGTGCAACCGCAGGACCTGCCCACCGGCATCGACGGACTTCTCGACCCGAAGTGGAAGGGGCAGATCGGCTTCGCCCCGACCAACGCATCGTTCCAGGCGTTCGTCACCGGACTGCGGGTTTCCCGCGGCGAAGACGGTGCCCGCCAGTGGCTCGAGGCGTTCACGGCCAACGAACCCGTCGCGTTCGAAGGCAACGGCCCCCTCATGGAGGGAGTGAACACCGGCCAGGTCACGCTCGGGCTGACCAACCACTACTACTGGTACGGCCTCGCGGAGGAGCAGGGCGCCGAGAACCTCGCCGTCCAGGTCCACTACTTCCAGGCCGGCGACCCGGGCGCGCTGGTGAACATCGCCGGCGCCGGTGTCCTCGCGACCACCGACCAGCCCGAGCAGGCCCAGCAGTTCGTCGCGGCTCTGCTCTCGCCCGAATCCCAGACCTACTTCGCCGACGAAACCTCCGAATATCCGATCGTGCCCGGTATCGAGACCGCGCACGACCTGCGTCCGCTCGACGAGATCGGCACCTCCGACATCGCACTCGCCGAACTCGCGTCGCTCGAGCAGACCCAGTCGCTGCTGCAGGAACTGGGCATCATCTGAGCATCCTCACCGCTCCGCTCCGCGCCCGGCGCGGCCGGCCGATCCTGGCCCTGGCCGCGTCGGGTGTGGCCGTCTTCGCGCTCGCCCCGGTCGTCCACCTTGTGATGCGTGCCTTCGCCGACGGACCGGACCGGGTGTGGTCGCTGATCTTCCGGCAACGCACCCTCGACCTCGTCTGGCGCAGCGGCATCCTCGCGCTCACCGTCACCGTCGCGTGCCTCGTCATCGGGATCGCGGCGGCATGGCTCACCACCCGCACCGACCTCCCCGGACGTCGATGGTTCGCGCTCGCACTCAGCGTGCCGCTGGCAATCCCGTCATATGTGTCGGGTTTCGTGTGGATCGCCCAGTTTCCCGCGTTGGAGGGCTTCGCCGGCGCCGCGCTCGTGCTGACCTGCGCGTCGTTCCCCTACGTGTATCTGCCGGTGGCGGCCGCTCTCGCCTCGATCGACCCCGGCCTGGAAGAGGTGGCCCGCACCCTGGGGCGATCCCGCATCCGTGCCGTCCTCACCGTGACGCTACGCCAGGTGTGGCCCACCGCGGCCGCAGGCGGACTGCTCGTCGCGCTGTACACACTCAGTGACTTCGGGGCGGTCGCGCTCATGCGCTACGAAGCGTTCACCCTCGCGATCTACGGCAGCTACCGCGGGCTGCTCGATCGCACCCCCGCCGCCGTGTTCGGACTGGTCCTGGTGGCGCTCGCCGTGATCCTCACCGTGTCCGAACGCGGCGTGCGGCGCGGCGCGACCGCCCGCGTCGGATCCGGTGCCGCCCGGAAACCCGGCCCGGTGCCGCTCAGCAGCGGGACGCTCCCGGCGGCCGGCTTCCTCACCGCCGTGCTCGTCGTCTCCGCGGGAGTCCCGCTGGCCGGGCTGGCCCGCTGGCTGTGGCGATCCCAACAGGCCTCGGTCGATTGGTCCGGCATCTGGACCGCGACCACCTACACCGTGTGGGTCGCCGCGCTCGGCGCATTGCTGACCACCGCACTGGCCCTGCCCGTCGGCGTGTTCGCTGCCCGTTCGACGTCGCCACTGGCCCGGTTCACCGAAAGCGCCGCCTACGTCGGCTTCGCGCTGCCCGGCATCACCGTCGGCCTCGCACTCGTGTTCTTCGGGATCCGGCTGCTGCCGCAGTGGTACCAGCAGACGCCGATGCTGCTCGTCGCATACGCCGTGCTGTTCCTTCCCCTCGCCGTGGGATCCATCCACGCGGCGGTCTCGGCGATTCCCCCCGGACTCGAAGACGCATCCGCGACCCTCGGCAGCGGGCGCTTCAGCACCGGCCTGCGCGTGACGATTCCGCTCGCCGCACCGGGGGTCGTCGCCGGTTGTGCGCTGGCCTTCCTCACCATCGCCAAGGAACTCCCCGCGACGTTGCTGCTCGTCCCGATCGGCCACAACACCCTCGCCACCGGAATGTGGAAGCACACCGAAACCCTCGAGTACGGTTCGGCGGCGCCCTACGCGGTGATTCTCGTGCTCATCGCGGCCTTGCCGTCGCTGGTTCTGGGCCGGCTGCTCCGGGGCCGTATCGATGCCGAAGCCGGTGAAAAAATGAAACGCGGTGCGAAGTGAACGGTTTGATCGTCGACGAGGTGTGTGCCCGCTACGGGACCGCCGAGGTCGTCACGGACGTGTCCGTCGAGGTGCCGAGCGGGGATCTGCTCGCCGTGCTCGGCCCGTCCGGCGGCGGCAAGACCACGTTGCTGAGGGTGATCGCGGGTCTGCACTCGTCGAGTTCCGGCCGAGTCGTCGCGGACGGCCGAACCGTGACCGACCTGCCCCCCGAACGGCGCGGCGTCGGCCTGGTACCCCAGGAAGGTGCGCTGTTCCCGCACCTGGATGTCGCCCGCAACATCGGATACGGGTTGACGCGACCCACCTGGGATTCGCGGGTGCGGCAGCGCGCGGCACGGACCCGCCGCGTCGAGGAACTCCTCGACCTGGTCGGCCTCACCGGCATGGGGCACCGGAAGCCGAGCGAACTGTCGGGGGGCCAGCAGCAGCGGGTCGCGCTGGCTCGCGCGCTCGCGCCCCGGCCCGCCGTAGTCCTGCTCGACGAGCCGTTCAGTGCGCTCGACGCGGGACTGCGGTCCAGCCTGCGGGCCGACGTCCGTGCCCTGCTGCGGGAACAGCAGGTCGCCGCGGTGCTGGTGACGCACGATCAGGCCGAGGCGTTGGCGATCGCGGACCGGGTCGCGGTGATGCTCGGTGGCAGGCTCGCGCAGGTCGGCACACCGGAGGAGGTGTACCGGACGCCGGTGTCGGTCGCGGTGGGTGAGTTCGTCGGGGAGGCGATCGTGCTCGACGCGGAGGCGGACGGCAACCACGCGCACACCGCGGTCGGGAAGGTGGCGCTGACCGAGGCGGGGCGCGGCACCGGCCGGATCCTGGTCCGGCCCGAACAGATCACCGTCGAACCCGCTCCGGGCGCGTCACCGTTTCGGATCCGCGACATCGCCTTCGGTGGCGCGCACAGCGAACTGCGGATCGACTGTCCCGGCGCGGCGATCCGGGCGCTGCGCGGCGGTGCCGACGACCTGCGGGCAGGTGACGCGGTGTCGGTGCAGGTGTGCGCGCCGGTGCCGTTCTACCCGGTCTGATCTACCAGGTCTGATCTACCCGGTCCGATCGGCCGGGTCGTCAGAACACGTCGGGCCGGCCCGGGCCGACGTTGCGGCTGTTCCGGGTACGCAGATCCATCACATAGTCCGACGGCGCGCCCGCGATCTCCGCGGCATCGGCCATCACGCCGATGTACCGGGCGGACGGCAACCCGCCCTCGTACGCGTCGACCACATACAGCCAGGCGAGCGCCGGACCGTTCGCCGTGTCCACCCGCAGCCGGATCTTGCGGTGGAAACCGAGTTCGGAACCTTCCCAGCGGTCGAGGCTGCGTTCGTCCTCGTCCGGGACGTCGTACAGAACCACGAAGACCTTCTCGTCCTCGTCCTCGACGACGGTGGCGAGTGCTCCCTCCCAGCCGAGGTCGGCGCCGCTGAACGTCAGGCGCCAGCCGTGCAGCCACCCGGTCCCGGCCATCGGCGAGTGCGGGCAGCGCTGCAACATCTGCTCCGGATGCATGTTGGACCCGTAGGCGGCGTAGATCGGCACGTGCCTAAGGCTAATCGGTGACCGCCCGACGCACGTTTCGGGGCGCTCGCCGCGGGCGTGCCGCGTCGGGGTGCGGCACCTGCCCTCGGTGGCATAGCGTTGTCGCGGGCGCGCGGTGACCCCGGATGCCCGAGACGGACCGAAGACCATTTCGGAATCGATACAGAGGGAGAAAAATGACCCGGATCGTGATCATCGGCGGTGGGCCTGCGGGCTACGAGGCTGCCCTGGTTGCAGCCCAGTACGGCGCGACGGTGTCACTGATCGATTCGGACGGGATCGGCGGCGCCTGCGTGCTGTTCGATTGTGTGCCGTCGAAGACGTTCATCGCCTCGACCGGTGTGCGCACCGACATGCGCCGCGCAGCGGACCTCGGTGTCGAACTCGAACGCGCGGCGGTGTCGATGCCGCAAGTCCACGCCCGCGTCAAGGGTCTGGCCCGAGCGCAGTCCGCCGACATCCGCACCAAACTCGAAGCCGCCGGGGTGTCCATCTACTCCGGCCGCGGTGAAATCATCGACCGCGAGATCGGCATGGCCGCGCATCAGGTGCGGGCGAACCTGTTCACCGGTGAGGAGAAGGTACTCGACGCGGACGTCGTGCTCGTCGCCACCGGCGCGAGCCCGCGGGTGCTGCCGGGTGCGGAACCGGACGGTGAGCGCATCCTCAACTGGCGTCAGCTCTACGACCTCGACAAGCTGCCCGAGCATCTGATCGTCATCGGCTCCGGTGTCACCGGTGCCGAGTTCGTTTCGGCGTACACCGAGGTCGGTGTGCAGGTCACCCTCGTGTCCAGCCGCGACCGCGTGCTCCCGCACGAGGACGAGGACGCCGCACTCGTGCTCGAGGACGCGCTCGCCGAGCGTGGCGTCACCCTCGTCAAGCATGCCCGCGCGGACGTGGTCGAGCGCACCGACGCCGGGGTGCGCGTGCTGCTCGCCGATGGCCGCATCGTCGAGGGCAGTCACGCCCTCATGACCGTCGGTTCGGTGCCCAACACCGCCGGTCTCGGTCTCGAACGGGTCGGCCTCGAACTCGATCGGGGCGGCTACCTGCCGGTCGATCGGGTGTCCCGGACCTCGGTCGCGGGCGTGTACGCGGCGGGCGACTGCACCGGTCTGCTGCCGCTCGCGTCGGTCGCCGCGATGCAGGGCCGAATCGCGATGTATCACGCGCTCGGTGAAGGTGTCAGCCCCATCAAGCTCAAAACCGTTGCGTCCGCGGTGTTCACGCGCCCGGAGATCGCCACGGTCGGGGTCAGCCAGGCCGCGATCGACAGTGGGGAGATCCCGGCGCGCACCGTGATGCTGCCGCTGAACACCAATCCCCGCGCGAAGATGGCGGGACTCAAGCGCGGTTTCGTGAAGATCTTCTGTCGTCCCGCGACCGGTGTGGTCATCGGTGGTGTCGTGGTCGCGGCGACGGCGTCGGAATTGATCCTGCCGATCGCCATTGCCGTGCAGAACAACCTGTCGGTCAACGATCTCGCCGCGACCTTCTCGGTCTATCCCTCGCTGAGCGGGTCGATCACCGAGGCGGCACGCCAGTTGATGCGGCACGACGACCTGGACTGACGTGGCGGGTGTGCCGATGCTATGTCTCATAATGTGAGATGAGATTTCATATGGTGGTGCCGTGACGGGGTAGGCTTCCGTCGGGTCCGGTCGTACCCACGGCCGCTCGTCACGGCACTTCTCCGCTCGCAGACCGCGGCGCCCGGTGCCGATCCGCCCCGAACCCTCTGCTCGTGGAGCCCCCATGACACGTATCCGAGCCCGCCGCCTCGACGGGTTGACCAGTTCCGCCATCCGCGACCTGCTCGAATTGACCTCCCGGCCCG
>NZ_JBAQXC010000078.1:0-4810 GCF_049299235.1 Rhodococcus sp. (in: high G+C Gram-positive bacteria)
CGGCAGGGGAGCCGGTCGCCGCACCGACATCGGCGCCCCAGCCGGCAGCGGCTGCGCCCGGTCCTGCACCGGCTGCGAAGAAGACACCTGCCCGGCGCGGCAAGCGGTCCGCGGGTCCGTTCGACCCGTTCGCGGTGTACCGGGCCGACGGCGAAGACGGTCTGCGCGCCCGGCTGGCGCCCCTGGACCTCGAACAACTCAAGGACATCGTCGCCGAACACAACATGGACTACGACCGGCTGGCCATGCGGTGGCGCACCGCGTCGAAGCTGCACGACCGGATCGTCGAACGGGTCCGGGCAGCGTCGACGAAGGGCGATGCCTTCCGCTGAGCGGCATCGGGGGCGGCACTACACTGGGCCGGGTGGAAAAGTTCCGGGTCACCGATTCGGGACAGTGGGAGCACTTCGTCAGTTAGAGTTTCTACCCGCTCTCGCTCCTCGCTGTCCCCGAACGGTTCGCCGCCTCGGGACGCGTGGCCGCGGTCGGTCGCGGCGTCCGGATCGCGGGGCTCAACTCGGCGCCGTCCGGGCTGGCACGATCACGCCGCCTCGTCGCGGCCGCCCCGTCGGACGATCTGCTGTTCCTCATCGAACTGTCCGGACGGGCCCGGATCGAGCAGGACGGGCAGCAACTGGAACTTCGCGCAGGCAGCGCAACATTCTGTGATCCGTCGGTGCCGTACTCGATCAGCGACACCAGCGGGCAGCAGATCGTGGCGATGATCCCCCGGCACGAAGTACTACCGCACCGAACCACCGCGGGCGACATCCGCCTCCGGCCGTTGAGCATGGATCTCGCGCCGCTTCGCGTCTTCCGCCTCCTCGCCGACGACATGACCGCCGACCGTGGATCCGACACAGCGGTGGGCCTCGACGGCGTGGCGACCGCCGCCACCGACCTGTTGCGCAGCGCGGCCGGCATCGCCGCGACCGCCGAGTTCAGTTCCCGGTCGTTCTCGGCCGACACGCGCCGACGTGCCGTCCAGGAGTACCTTCTCGCACATTTGGCGGACCCCTCGATCACGATGGGGCGGGTGGCCGCAGCCAACGGGATATCCGTGCGCGGGCTCACCGCCCTGTTCGCTCCGGACGATTCGCCCGCCGCATTTCTGCGGCGCGAGCGGCTGCGGCGCGCCCGATCGGACCTCGCCGATCCACGGTGGATATCCACTCCGGTCTCGACGATCGGCGCCCGCTGGGGTTTCCTCGACGCATCCACGTTCGGTCGTGCCTTCCGCCGGGAATTCGGCAGCTCGCCCGCCGGGTATCGCGCCGAAGCATCGGGTCCTGTCTGATCCGTGCGGTGCTGTACCGGCCGGGGTTTCGTCAATTTCGGCCCTTCCGTCGTCGATTTCGGCAGGACCCTGTCGTCGTGGCGACCGTCGCGGCAAGACTGGTCGACGAGATGCGTGCGGTTCGGCGCGCCGGGTACCCCGCATCGACGGAAAGGAGCACACAAATGACCGACACCAATGCCCCCACGACAACCCCCACGACACTTCGACTCGTGTGGCCGCAGTGGCAGGGCGCCACCCGCGACATGGTCGCCGAACTCACCCCGGGGATCCCCCTCGACCAGGCCCGCCGCGGCTACGCCGTAGGCACCGCCGTCCTCGACGCGATCCTCCCACCACACGACGGCCCCAGCGCGACGGTTCCCGTCGGCATGGACGACAGGGGTCTCGAGCAACGTGACGGTGTCGATGCCAAGGACACCGTCGTCACCCAACTGAACTCCGCGTTCCGGGTAATCGCGGAGCACCCCGCCGACAAAATCCTGACGCTCGGCGGCGAATGCTCGGTCAGCGTCGCGCCGTTCACCGCGCTGGCCGACAAATACGGTGACGACCTCGCCGTCGTCTGGGTCGATTCACACCCCGACGTCGGGCTCCCGACCAGCGACTACCACGGCTATCACGCGATGGCGGTGTCCACTCTGCTCGGGCACGGTGACCCCGACGTCGTGGCCACACTGCCCGCGACGATACCGGCATCGCGCGTCGCGTTGGCGGGTCTGCACTCGTGGACCGACGACGACTACCCGCACGTCGCCGAGTGGGGTTTGACATCGTTCGGCCCCGACACGCTGCGGGACTCGAGCGACGCGCTGCTTGCCTGGCTCTCCGGCACCGGCTGCAGCCGGGTCGCCATCCACCTCGACGTCGACGTCGTCGACAGCAACGAAGAGATCTTCGGCCTCGGTATGGAACCGGACGGATTGACCACCGAACAGGTCCGGAGGCTCATCACCGATGTCGCCCGGAGCGCGGAGGTCGTCGGGTTCACCATCGCCGAATACATTCCGCGTCAGGTCCTGGCGGTCGAGCGTCTGACTGCGGGGCTCCCGCTCCTCTGACCGGGGCCGGTGGCATCGGGGGCGGCGTCGATCGTGTCGGACCGTCCGGTCACAATGTCCCCACGCCGGGCGCAACCCGGCCGGAGACGACGAGCCGGAGGACACCCGTGACCGACACCGACACGACGACGCTGCCACGCGATCATCGATGGGTCGTCGTGGACGTCGAGACCTCGGGGTTGCGTCCCAACGCGCACCGGGTGCTCAGCGTCGCCGCATTGGTACTGGGCGCGGACGGCACCGTCGAACGCGAGTTCTCCACCCTGGTGAATCCGGGCTGCGATCCCGGTCCCGTCCACATCCACAATCTGACCCGCGAACGACTCGCCGGCGCACCACGATTCGAGGACATCACCGGCGACCTCGCCGAGATCCTCGACGGCGGCACCCTCGTCGCGCACAACGCCACCTTCGACCACGGCTTCCTCGACGCCGAGTTCCGCCGTGCCGGAACGTCGCTGCCCGTGCAGCAGCGGCTGTGCACGATGGCATTGTCGCGTCGCCTCGAACTCGACGTTCCGAACTTCCGGCTCGCCACCCTCGCGCGGCACTGGCAGGTGCGGCAGTTGCGCGAACACGACGCCTACGACGACGCACGGGTCCTGTCGGAGGTGTTCCGCCGCAGTGCCGCGCTCGCGGACAGCCTGCAACTGCCGCTGCCCGTCGTGAACTGTCGCGGTCGCGTGGCGGTCTACCCGGATTCGGTGCCGCGGGCGGTGTGCGACTGGCAGAACCCGGGCCGCCTCACCGACACCGGTCTCGTCCAGGGCATGAAAATCGTCGTCAGCGGCACGACCGGCGCCCCGCGGCTTGCCCTCGCCGCGCGACTGACCGCCGCGGGCTTCGACGTGATGAATCAGGTCAGCAGGCAGACCAGCGTGCTGGTGTGCAACGATCCGATCGTGCAGACCGCCAAGGTCCGCAAGGCGATGGCGCTGGGGCTGCCGATCATCGACGAACCGCACCTCGAACGGTTGCTTGCCACGGTCGTGCCGGGAGTCCCGAAGATCGCGACCGTCGTCGATGTGATGCCGCAACCCGGCCCGCACCTCGAGACACCCGTCTCCCTCGAACCACAGGCCCTCGAACCGCCCGCCGTCGAACCGCCCGCCGAGGTTCCTGCCCGGACGTGGATCCTGGCCGGGCAGAAACCGAAGCTGTGGTCGGGGCGCCGGGTGCTGCTGCTCGGCGGCACCCACCTCGACGGGGTGCTGATGCGTTCACGCATCATCCAACTCGGTGCGCGGCCGGCGTTGAACTTCACCGCCGCGGTCACCGACGTGCTGGTCCTCGACGGCGGACACGACGACAAGCGGATGCCGCGCGTCACCGCACGACAGCTTCCGGTCCTCACCTGCGATGACGTCGACGCCGCCGTCGACCGGGGTGTCGTGCCGCCGCACATGCGCCGTGAAGCGCAACTGTCCGCGCCCGTGCTGTCCCGCGGGGAGGTCATCGACCTGCCCGCGACGAACTTCTCGTGGGCCGTGAACATCGCGTGGAAGGCCGACGACGGTGCCGATCGGGCCGGGGCCGCCCAACCGGATGTCGATGTGGTCGCGTTCCTGCTCGGCGACGACGACAGGGTCGACACCGACGACGATTTCGTGTTCTACAACAACCCGATCGTCGACGACGGAGTCGTCGAACTGACCGTGGACGGGCCGAGCGAACAGTGCGTGCGTCTCGACCTCGCCGCGCTGCCCGAGGATTGCCGGCGCATCGCGATCGCCGCGGCGATCGGCGGCGACCGCACGTTCGGCGACCTGGGCGCCGTGTCGGTCACGGTGGACGGCGACGACACCACCGCCGCGACGTTCGTCCTCGACGCGGGCACCACCGAACGCACCCTGGTGCTCACCGAGATCTACCGGCGGGCGGACCGGTGGCGGCTGCGCGCGGTCGGGCAGGGTTACGACGACGACCTCGCCGCGCTGGTCGCCCGGTACGGCGTCGACGTCGACGAGGAAGACTGATCTCATGACCCTCGTTTCCGTGACCGACCTCGCCGACCTCCTCGCCTCGGACGATCCCGTCCGGGTGCTCGACGTCCGCTGGTCGCTGACCGAACCCGACGGACGCGCCGCGTTCGCCGCCGGGCACATCCCGGGCGCCGTCTACGTCGATCTCGAGACCGACCTGAGCGACCACACCGTGACCGGCCGCGGCAGGCATCCGGTGCCGTCCGCGGCTGCGCTCGAAGCGTCGCTGCGCCGGTGGGGTGTCGACGACGGCGACACCGTGGTCGTCTACGACGACTGGAACCGCGCCGGATCGGCCCGCGCCTGGTGGCTGTTGCGCACCGCCGGGGTGCGCGACGTGCGAATCCTCGACGGCGGGTGGGCCGCGTGGTGCGCGCTCGGCGGGCTCACCACCGACGACGTCGACGCGCCCGATCCCGGTTCGATCACCCTCGAGCACCGGAACCTCGACGAGGGCGTCTGCGCCACCC
>NZ_JBAQXC010000079.1:0-4132 GCF_049299235.1 Rhodococcus sp. (in: high G+C Gram-positive bacteria)
CGAGACCCAACCAGGCGTCGCACATCTGCGGGTCGACTGTGAGTGCCTGCTCGAAGCGAGTGCGGGCTTTGACGAGATCGGGCCGCCGCCACCGGCCACGACTTTTGCTCACGGTGATTCGAACTCCCCAGGTGAACCGCCCGCCGGACCGGATGGTGCAATAGGACGATCGCACACGAGAGCCGGTCGCGCCGCGGCCGGGAGAGGATCGGCTATGAGCGGGATCTACAACAATGTCACCGAGCTGGTGGGACGCACGCCTCTCGTCAAACTCAACCGGCTGACCGACGGACTCGGCGCGACGGTCGCGGCGAAGCTCGAGTTCTACAACCCGGCCAACAGCGTCAAGGACCGGATCGGCGTGGCCATCATCGACGCCGCCGAGGAGTCCGGTGAGCTGAAGCCCGGCGGCACCATTGTCGAGGGCACCAGCGGCAACACCGGTATCGCGCTGGCGATGGTCGCCGCGGCCCGCGGCTACAAGGCCATCTTCACGATGCCGGAGACGGCCTCCACCGAGCGTCGTGTCATGCTGCGCGCGTACGGCGCCGAGATCGTCCTCACCCCGGGCGCCGAGGGCATGGCCGGTGCGGTCGCAAGGGCCGAGGAGATCGTCGCGAACACCGAGAACGCGGTGCTCGCCCGTCAGTTCAAGAACCCCGCGAACCCCGAGGTGCACGCGCGCACCACCGCGGAGGAGGTGTGGACCGACACCGCGGGTGAGGTCGACATCTTCGTCGCGGGCATCGGCACCGGCGGCACCCTCACCGGCGTCGGCCGCGTCCTCAAGGAGCGCAAGCCCGGTGTACAGATCATCGGTGTCGAGCCCGCCGATTCGCCGATCCTCACCGGCGGCAATCCCGGCCCCCACAAGATCCAGGGCCTGGGTGCGAACTTCGTGCCCGAGGTTCTCGATCGTGACATCTACGACGAGATCATCGATGTCGAGTTCCCCGATGCCGTCGAGATCGCTCGAGCGCTGGGCACCGACGAAGGCATCCTCGGTGGCATCTCGGCCGGCGCGAACGTGTGGGGCGCCCTGCAGGTCGCGAAGCGTCCGGAGAACGCGGGCAAGCTGATCGTCGTGATCGTCCCGGACTTCGGCGAGCGCTACATCTCGACCCCGCTCTTCGAACACATCCGGGACTGAGTGCACGGTGAATCTGCTGCGAACCCTCCGGGAGGATCTCACTGCGGCGCGCGGCCACGACCCGGCGGCGCGCAGCAACGTCGAGAACGCGATCGTCTATTCGGGACTGCACGCGATCTGGGCGCATCGCCTGGCGCACCGCATGTGGGCGCGTCCGGTGCTGCGGGGCCCGGCCCGGATGCTCGCGCAGTTCACCCGTTTCCTCACCGGAATCGAGATTCATCCCGGTGCCACCATCGGCCGTCGGTTCTTCATCGACCACGGCATGGGTGTCGTGATCGGTGAGACCGCCGAGATCGGTGACGACGTGATGCTCTATCACGGCGTCACCCTCGGCGGTCGGTCGATGGCGAAGGCCAAACGCCACCCGACGATCGGCAATCGCGTCACGATCGGCGCAGGCGCGAAGGTGCTCGGCCCGATCCATGTCGGAGACGACAGTGCCGTGGGCGCGAATGCCGTTGTCACTCGTGATGTCCCACCGGATTCGATCGCCACGGGTATCCCCGCGACGGTCCGCTCCCGGACGCGCAAGCAACACGAACCGCTCGTCGATCCGACGACCTACATCGATCCGGCGATGTATATCTGAGCTGTCCCCTCCCCACCGGGTGATGGGAATCGGCATTCGGTCCGACCGGGTGATGGTTCCGGTCACCCGGTGTGCGGTCGCGCGAATTCGCGACTGATTCCAGAAGAGTGCGTCATAGTGGGTGATGCATCCTCCACTGGGAAGGAAGGACCGACGTGTCCAACAGCGAGAGCGAAAATCCGGTCATCGAGTCCCCCACGCCGAAAGCGCACCGCCCCAGGTCCAATCGGGACTGGTGGCCGGGGCAGATCGATCTGTCGGTCCTGCACGCACATTCGTCCGAGGCTGATCCGCTGGGACCGGACTTTCACTACCCGACGGAATTCGCCGAGCTCGACGTGGACGCACTCAGGGCCGACGTCATCGAGATGCTGACGCACTCGCAGGACTGGTGGCCCGCGGACTACGGACACTACGGGGGGCTCTTCATCCGGTTGAGCTGGCATGCCGCGGGAACGTACCGCATCACGGACGGGCGGGGCGGCGCAGGTCAGGGCGCTCAGCGTTTCGCACCGATCAACAGTTGGCCCGACAACGCCAACCTGGACAAGGGCCGCAGGCTCCTGTGGCCGATCAAGCAGAAGTACGGCACCACGATCTCGTGGGCGGACCTGCTGGTCTTCGTCGGGAACTGTGCCCTCGAGTCGATGGGTTTCGACACCTTCGGTTTCGGCTTCGGCCGCCCCGACATCTGGGAACCGGAGGAGGTGTACTTCGGTCTGGAGGACGAGTGGCTGGGAACCGACAAGCGGTACAGCGGGAAACGCCAACTGGAGAAGCCCCTCGGTGCCACCACCATGGGCTTGATCTACGTCAATCCGGAAGGCCCCGAAGGTAAACCGGATCCGATTGCCGCGGCCGTCGACATCCGGGAGACGTTCGCCCGGATGGCGATGAACGACGAGGAGACCGCCGCACTGATCGTGGGTGGCCACACCTTCGGGAAGACACACGGTGCCGGTGACGCCGAGCAGGTGGGACCCGAACCGGAAGCTGCGCCACTCGAAGCGCAGGGACTCGGCTGGAAGAGCTCCTACGGAAGCGGCAAGGCCGACGACACCGTCACCAGCGGCCTCGAGGTCGTGTGGACGAACACCCCGACCCGGTGGGACAACAGTTTCCTCGAGATCCTGTACGGATACGAGTGGGAACTGACGAAGAGCCCCGCGGGGGCGTGGCAGTACACGGCGAAGGACGGCGCAGGCGCCGGGACCATCCCCGATCCGTTCGGCGGACCGGGCCGCGCCCCCACCATGCTCGTCACCGACGTGTCGCTGCGTGAGGACCCGATCTACCACGAGATCACCCGGCGCTGGCTCGACCACCCCGAAGAACTGAAGGAGGCGTTCGCCAAAGCCTGGTTCAAGCTGTTGCACCGCGACATGGGACCGATCAGCCGCTACCTCGGGCCGTGGATCCCCGCCCCGCAGCTGTGGCAGGACCCGGTGCCCGTCGTCGACCACGAGTTGATCGACGACGGCGACGCGGCGGGGCTCAAAGCAAAGATCCTCGACACGGGCCTATCGTCGGCGCAGCTCGTCGGTACCGCGTGGTCGTCCGCCTCGAGCTTCCGTGGCACGGACAAGCGGGGTGGCGCGAACGGTGCGCGGGTGCGCCTCGAGCCGCAGCGTAGCTGGGCGTCCAACGAAGCCGACGTGCTCGACGCGGTGCTGCCCGCGCTCGAACGGATCCAGCGGGACTTCGACGGTTCGGCAGGCGGCAAGAAGGTCTCGCTCGCCGATCTGATCGTCCTCGCGGGTGACGCAGCGGTCGAGAAGGCGGCCCAGGAGGCGGGATTCGACATCACGGTGCCGTTCACGCCGGGTCGTACCGACGCCACGCAGGAGGACACCGACGTCGCGTCGTTCGACGTCCTCGAACCCGTGGCCGACGGGTTCCGCAACTACGCGCAGCCGGGCGAGAAGGTGCCCCTCGAACAGTTGCTCCTCGACCGCGCCTACATGCTGGACCTGACGGCGCCGGAGATGACCGTGCTCGTCGGCGGTCTGCGTGCGCTCGGCGCCAACCACGGCGGCAGCACGCACGGTGTGCTCACCGACCGTCCCGGCGCGTTGACCAACGACTTCTTCGTGAACCTGCTCGATATGGGCACCGAGTGGTCGATGTCGGAAGCCGCGGAGAACGTGTACGAGGGCCGCGACCGGGCGACCGGAACACCGAAATGGACCGCGACGGCCGCGGATCTGGTGTTCGGCGCGCACTCCCAATTGCGTGCGCTCTGCGAGGTGTACGCCTCGCAGGACGCCCACCGCAAGTTCGTCGACGATTTCGTCGCTGCCTGGACGAAGGTGATGAATCTCGACCGGTTCGACGTGAAGTGAGCGCATCGACGCCGGTGGGGCACCCCGGTTGAGGTGCCCCACCGGCGT
>NZ_JBAQXC010000080.1:0-8092 GCF_049299235.1 Rhodococcus sp. (in: high G+C Gram-positive bacteria)
CGCTCGTCGCCGACGGCCGCGCCGGTGCGACGGTGCTGATCGGCGCGGCGATGTGTTTCGGTTTCGGATTCGGCATCGTGCAGAACGAGGCGCTGCTCGTCGCGTTCCGTCGCGCCGGTTCGGGCCACATCGGATCGGCCAGCGCGGCATGGAATGTCGGTTTCGACGCCGGGACCGGCATCGGGGCGCTGCTCCTCGGCACGCTCGCCACCTCGATGGGCTATCCGGCGGCGTTCGTCGTCGCCGCGGTGCTCGTCCCGATCCTGCCTCTGCTCGCCCGGTTCGCCGGGCCGTCCGACCCGAAACCACGACCCATAGAATCGAACCCATGAGCGCAAAGAACGTGGCCCTTCTCGACTACGGTTCCGGCAACCTGCATTCCGCCGCCCGGGCCCTGGCCCGGACCGGAGCGAACGTCGAGGTCACCTCGGACCACAAGGTCGCGCTCGCCGCGGACGGTCTCGTTGTACCCGGTGTCGGCGCGTTCGACGCGTGCATGCGGGGATTGCGCGAGGTCGGCGGCGAGAAGATCATCGGAACCCGCCTCGCCGGGGGACGCCCCGTCCTCGGCATCTGCGTCGGAATGCAGGTGCTGTTCGAGCGGGGCGTCGAACACGGCGTCGAAACCGACGGGTGCGGCGAATGGCCGGGCACCGTCGCGCGCCTGGACGCACCGGTCCTGCCGCACATGGGCTGGAACACCGTGCAGGCCCCCGCCGATTCGGTGCTGTTCGCCGGTCTCGACGCCGACACCCGCTTCTACTTCGTGCACTCGTACGCCGCACAGGCGTGGGAACTGCCGGAACCCGAACGCATCGCCCCACCGAAGCTCACCTGGGCCGAACACGGCGTGAAGTTCCTTGCCGCCGTGGAGAACGGCCCGCTGTCGGCGACACAGTTCCACCCCGAGAAATCCGGGGACGCCGGTGCGGTCCTGTTGCGCAACTGGGTGGGCAACCTGTGACCGGAGCGGGCGGTCGCGGCGGCGATCCTCGCGCTGATCTGCCGCTGGGGAAGCTGGCACTTGCGGTCGTCGGGTCGGCAACCGCGGTGCTGGCCGTCGTCACCGCGCTGATGATCACCCTGGAGCCGGGTCCGGTCGTCGGGTTGATCATCGTGCTCGTCGGCATCGCCTGCGCCATCGCCGTGATGGGGTTCGTGTCGACGCGGCTGACGCGCCGCGTCTACGGCCCCCGCCACCCCGACTGACCGCGATCCCCGGAGGGATCAGGGGCGGTGCGCCAGGCGTAGCCGGGCGATGCGGTGCCCGTCGAGTTCACGGACGGTGAGCCGGTGACCGTCCACCTCGACGGAATCGCCGACCCGCGGGATCCGCTGAATCCGGTGCAGGACATAACCGGCGACGGTGTCGTATGGTCCGTCGGGTAGCGCGATGCCGGTGATGCGGGTGAAGTCATGGACGTGGAGGCCACCGTCGATCTGTCGGTGGTCCGGTTCGGGTTCGAACTCGGGATCGAACTCGTTGCCGATTTCACCGACGATCTCTTCCACGATGTCCTCGATCGTGACGATGCCGTCGGTACCGCCGTATTCGTCGACGACGACCGCGATCTGTGTGTTCGCGCGGCGCATGACGGTCAGTGCGGCCAAGGCGGGTTTCGATCCGGGCAGGGAGAGGATGGGACGGCATGCGTCCTCGACCGTCCCGGTTCCGGTCGCCGGATCGGCGAGCATCAGATCGCGCAGATGCGCGAAGCCGATGATGTGGTCGACGGTGCCTGCTGTCACCGGGTAGCGGCTGTGCGCCTCGGCCAGCGCGACTGTGCGCGCCTCGGCGATGGGCACGTCGGCGGCGAGGAAACGAACCTCGGTGCGAGGCCTCATCACTTCCGCCAGGGATCGTGATCCGGCGTCGAACACCTCGGTGAGCACACTGCGTTCGTCCTCCGGCAGCGATTCGTGGCCGGTCAGCATCTCGCGCAGTTCGTCGCGGGTGACTTCCTCGTTCGCGCGGGACGGGTCGCCGCCGAGCAGACGGACGAGGGCATTGGTCGACACCGACAGCAACCAGATGACCGGACGCATGACGGTGGCGAATCGATCCAGTGCGGGTCCGGCGGCCAGCGACACCCCGGTGGCCCGTTGCAGTGCGATCCGTTTGGGTACCAACTCTCCGAGTACCAGGGACAGGTAGGCGATGACCAGAGTTGTCGCGATCAACGCCACCGCGTGGGCAGCGCTGTCGGCCAGGCCCCAGGTCTGGAGCGTCGGCGCCAGGTCAGGGGCGAGCGTGGATGCGCCGTAGGCGGCGGAGAAGAATCCGGCGACGGTCACGCCGATCTGCACCGCGGCCAGAAACCGGTTCGGGTCGCGGGCGAGGGCAGCGGTGCGCCGGCCGCGGCTGCTGCGCCGCGACAGTTCCCGGAGTCGGCTCTCCCGCAGGGACACCAGGGCGATTTCGGCGGCGGCGAACACCCCGCCGATCAGGATGAACACCACGACCAGGACCAGATTGACGACGGTATCGGTGGTCATGGTCCGGTCCCTTCACATCACCGGTGGGCACCAGTGTAGGCAAGAGGGACGAACAGGACGGCGGGGTTCCGGGCGGTACCCGGGTTCGCATGCTGAACGCCGCCGCTGTCCGCGTTTTCCGAGTACGGGACCCCAGGCACTAATGTGGGCGCCGTGAGCCTGGTCCTTTTGCCTGCAGTCGACGTCGTCAACGGTGAAGCAGTTCGCCTCGTTCAGGGAGAGGCGGGCAGCGAAACCGGTTACGGTTCGCCGCGCGACGCCGCCCTCGAATGGCAGCATGCCGGAGCCGAGTGGGTGCATCTCGTCGACCTCGACGCCGCGTTCGGGCGCGGCGACAACCGGGCACTGCTCGCCGACGTCATCGGCGAACTCGACATCAAGGCCGAGCTGTCCGGTGGCATCCGCGACGACGAGACGCTCGCCGCGGCCCTCGCGACCGGGTGCGCCCGCGTCAACCTGGGCACCGCCGCCATCGAGAACCCGCAGTGGTGTGCGCGCGCTATCGCCGAGTACGGCGACCGCATCGCCGTCGGTCTCGACGTCAAGCTCATCGACGGCCAGTGGCGCCTGCGCGGTCGCGGCTGGGTGTCCGACGGCGGTGACCTGTGGGAAACCCTCGAACGTCTCGAGCAGGAGGGCTGCTCCCGCTACGTCGTCACCGACGTCACCAAGGACGGCACCCTCACCGGCCCC
Organism: Rhodococcus sp. (in: high G+C Gram-positive bacteria); assembly: GCF_049299235.1. Classification (GTDB taxonomy): domain Bacteria; phylum Actinomycetota; class Actinomycetes; order Mycobacteriales; family Mycobacteriaceae; genus Rhodococcus. Next base: position 3,190 of record NZ_JBAQXC010000080.1, read on the forward strand.
AACCTGGACCTGTTGACCGAGGTGGCCAACGTGACCGACGCACCCGTCATCGCTTCCGGCGGTGTCTCGACCGTCGACGACCTGCGGGCCATCGCGACGCTGGTGCCCGACGGTGTGGAGGGGGCGATCGTCGGCAAGGCGCTCTACGCCGGACGATTCACCCTGGCCGAGGCGCTCGCCGCCGTGTCCCGCTGAACCGATGACCGACACCGCCGATCTGTCGAGACTGCTCGCGGTCGCGAGCGAAATCCTCGACGGCGCGGCGGATCGGTTCGTCTCCGGTCGCGGCGCGCCCCGCTCGGTCGACAAGGGGCCCAACGACTTCGCGACCGAACTCGATCTGGAACTCGAACGGCGCATCGCCGGTGAACTCACCGACCGCACCGGCATCGCGGTGCACGGTGAGGAATACGGTGGTCCCGGAGCTGCCGAGGGCACCGTGTGGCTGCTCGACCCCATCGACGGCACCGTCAACTATTCCGTCGGTCTGCCCACCGCCGGGATTCTGCTCGCGCTCGTGTGCGACGGCGAACCGGTGCTCGGGCTGACGTGGCTGCCGTTGGTCGGGGAACACTTCGCCGCTGCGCGCGGTGGGCCGCTGCTGCACAACGGCGCACCCGCCGAACCGTTGAAGGCCGGCCGGCTCGCCGATGCGATGGTCGGCGTCGGCAGCTTCGACATCGACAGTCGCGGCCGTGTCCCCGGGACGCGACGGCTCGCGGTCATCACCGAGTTGAGCCGCCGCGTGTCGCGGCTGCGGATGCACGGTTCCACCGGGGTCGACCTCGCCTACACCGCCGCCGGGGTCCTCGGCGGTGCTGTGGTGTTCGGGCACCATCCCTGGGACAACGCGGCCGGTGTCGCCCTGGTTCGCGCCGCCGGTGGCATCGCCACCGACTTCACCGGCGCACCGTGGCGGATCGGCTCCGGGTCGGTGCTCGCGGCCGCACCCGGCGTGCACAACGAAATACTCGACATACTGGAATCGGTGGCCGATTCCCGACCCGAAGGAGAACAACAGCCATGACCCTGGCAGTTCGGGTGATCCCGTGCCTGGACGTCGACGCCGGCCGCGTCGTCAAGGGCGTCAATTTCGAGAACCTGCGCGACGCCGGCGACCCGGTCGAACTGGCCGCCATCTACGACGCGCAGGGCGCCGACGAACTGACCTTCCTCGACGTCACCGCGTCCACCGGCGACCGCGGCACCATGCTCGACGTGGTCACCCGCACCGCCGAGCAGGTGTTCATCCCACTCACCGTCGGTGGCGGGGTGCGCACCGTCGAGGATGTGGACCGGTTGCTGCGTGCCGGCGCCGACAAGGTCAGCGTCAACACTGCCGCGATCGCGCGCCCCGAGGTGCTGCGCGAAATGTCCCAGCGGTTCGGTGCCCAGTGCATCGTGTTGTCCGTCGACGCCCGCACTGTGCCGGGCGGTCAGGAACCCACCCCGTCCGGCTGGGAGGTCACCACCCACGGTGGTCGCCGCGGTACCGGCATCGACGCCGTCGAATGGGCGCGTCGCGGTGAGGAACTCGGCGTCGGGGAGATCCTGCTGAACTCGATGGACGCCGACGGCACCAAAGCCGGTTTCGACCTGAAGATGATCGGATCCGTGCGTGCCGCGGTGTCCGTGCCGGTCATCGCCAGCGGCGGCGCCGGCGCGGTCGAACATTTCGCGCCAGCCGTGCACGCCGGCGCCGACGCGGTGCTCGCCGCCAGCGTGTTCCACTTCGGGGAACTCACGATCTCGCAGGTCAAGGACGCCATGCGGGCAGAAGGGATCACCGTGCGATGACCAACATTCTCGATCCGCGGATCGCCGCCCGGCTCAAACACAACGACGCCGGCCTGTTCGCGGCGGTCGTGCAGGAGAAGTCGACCGGCGACGTGCTGATGATGGCGTGGATGGACGACGAAGCGCTCGCCCGCACCCTCGCCACCCGCAAGGCCACCTACTTCTCGCGGTCCCGCAACAGTTACTGGGTCAAGGGGGAGACCTCCGGGCACACCCAGTACGTGCACGAGGTGCGGTTGGACTGCGACGGCGACACCGTGCTGCTCGTCGTCGACCAGGTCGGTGCCGCCTGCCACACCGGTACCCATACGTGTTTCGACACCGACGTGCTGCTCGGGGTGGAGTAGGAGCGAGTCACTCACCGATTCGGGCTAGAATTCTGTACATGGCTACCCTTCCTGTTGCCGACGCTCGAGCGCAGTTGTCGAGACTGGTCGACGAGGCCGAACGCACGCACGAGCGGTTCGAGATCACCCGCAACGGGCGCCGCGCCGCGGTACTGCTGGGCGCGGACGACTACGACGCGTTGCGGGAGACGATCGCGGTGTTGTCGGATGCGGACCTGCTGTCGGCGCACCTCGCCGGCCGGACCGAGGTCGAGGGTGGGGAGGTCGTCGATGCGCTCGGTCTGGCGCAGTTGATGCGCGATGCCCGACAGTCCCAGGAGTGACCACGCCGGAAGATCGGTATCGGTTGGTGATGGCGCGGTCGGTCGCGAGGACGCTGGCGACATCGTTGCCGGAGAAGGTCGCCGCCGCGGTGTACGAGTTCGTCACCGGTCCACTTCTGGACAACCCGAGACGTGTCGGCAAACCGTTGAGTCCGCCGCTCGCACCGGCTTTCAGCGCCCGCCGGGGTGCGTACCGGGTGTTGTATCTGATCGACGAGGTGGACCGCACGGTCGAGGTCACCGCGATTTCCCATCGCGCCGATGCGTATCGATCCCCGTCCTGATATCACCCCGGCTCCGATTGTTGTGGCACAGTTGCGTGCATGCCACTGATCCAGATCAGCCAGACGCCGGGCCTCACCACCGAGCAGAAGGCCGCCGTGATCGCCGCCGTCACCAAGGCCTATGCGGAAGCCTCCGGCAAATCCGAATCGTCGGTATGGGTCACCCTCACCGACGTGCCGCGCGAGAACTGGGGTGTCGGCGGGGTTCCCCTCGGCTGAGTGCACGGCCCCGCGCACCTGGCAGGATCGACGTGTGAGCACCGCGAACCTGACCCGAGCCGAGACGTCGACCCGCGCGAACGCCGTCCGGGTGCGCGCCTACCGCGTGGAACTGGACCTGCGAAGTGCACCGGACCCGGCGACCACCGGTTTCGCGACCACCACCACGATCTAATTCACGTCCGCGCACGGTGAGACGTGGCTCGACTTCCTCGGTGCGTCCGTCGAATCCGTCACCGTCAACGGCGTACCCGTCGTGGTCGTGTACGACGGCGCACGCATCGCGCTGAGCGGCCTGACCGAGGACAATGTCGTGACGGTCGCGGCGACGGGGGAGTACAGCCGATCCGGGGAGGGCCTGCACCGGTTCGTCGACCCCGCCGACGGGCAAACCTACCTCTACACCCAGTACGAACCGGCCGACGCGCGCCGCGTCTTCGTGTGCTTCGAGCAGCCGGACCTCAAGGCGCCGTTCACCTTCGATGTGTCCGCACCCGACGGATGGCAGGTCGCGTCGAATCAGGCCGTCGCCGAGCGGGAATCGGTGCCCGGTGGGCAGCGGGTAGTGTTCGCGCCGACCGAACCGATGTCCACCTACATCACCGCGGTCGTCGCCGGACCGTATCATCGAGTCGAATCATCCTGGAGCAGAGACGGTCTCACCGTCGACCTGGGGGTGTTGTGCCGGGCATCGCTCGCGCCCTACCTCGATGCGGATGCGATCGTGGCGATCACGAAGCAGGGCCTGGACTTCTTCGCCGAGCACTTCGGCTACCCGTACCCGTGGGGCAAATACGACCAGGTGTTCGTCCCCGAATACAACCTCGGCGCGATGGAGAACCCCGGCTGCGTCACGTTCACCGAGGCGTACGTCTTCCGGGGTGCGGCAACCGAAGCCCAATATCAGGGCCGCGCGAACACGATCCTGCACGAGATGGCGCACATGTGGTTCGGCGACCTGGTCACCATGAAATGGTGGGACGACCTGTGGCTCAAGGAATCCTTCGCCGACTACATGGGGTCGCTCGTCAGCGCCGAGGCCACCGAGTTCACCGATGCGTGGGTGGCATTCGCGAACCGACGCAAAGCGTGGGCGTACCTGCAGGACCAGTTGCCGACTACACATCCGGTGGTCGCGGACATCGTCGACCTCGAAGCCGCCAAACTCAACTTCGACGGCATCACCTACGCCAAGGGCGCCAGCGTCCTGAAACAACTCGTCGCCTATGTCGGCCGGGACGCGTTCTTCGACGGTGCCCGCCGCTACTTCCGCGCCCACGCCTTCGGCAACACCACCCTCGACGACCTGCTCACCGAACTGTCCGCGACCTCCGGGCGCGACCTGACCGGCTGGGCGCGGGCCTGGCTGCAGACCACCGGCGTGTCCACACTCATCCTCGAACCGGCCGCCGCCGGTGGCTACGAGATCGTCCAGACCGATCCGCGACCGCACTGCCTCGCCGTCGGGCAGTACGACTACGATGACAACGGAAATCTGTTGCGGCGCAACCGCATCGAAGTCGACATCGAGCATCCCCGCACCACGATCGGCCTCGCGGATGCGCCGCTGACGCTGCTCAACGACGACGACCTCACCTACGCGAAGGTCCGGCTCGACGCCCGCTCCCTCGCGACCGTCGAGGACGCACTCGACCGGATCACCGATCCGCTGGCCCGGGGTCTCGTGTGGTCGGCGCTGTGGAACGCCACCCGCGATGCCGAACTGCTCGCCACCCGGTACGTGACGATGGCGCAGCGCTTCGCCCCGGCCGAATCGAATCTTGCGCTGCTCACGGCCGTGCACGCCAACGCTGCCGCCGCGATCGAGCACTACCTGCCCGCTGTGGCACGGTCCGGGTACCGGCGTGCGTGGCTCGACTCGTGCTGGACCGCACTGCACGCTGCGGACGGCGGGTCGGGCGCGCAACTGGCC
>NZ_JBAQXC010000081.1:0-3754 GCF_049299235.1 Rhodococcus sp. (in: high G+C Gram-positive bacteria)
GTCGGCGACCGCGACGTGATACATGACGTCGTCGAACAGCGGGGGCGGTGAGGGCGCGTCGGCGTTCTCGAGGACGAGCAGTTCACCGTCGCGGATGCCGTGTTCGTCGAGTGCGAGTGCCCCGGACAAGGGTGCCCGGCCGAGCTGCGCGAGGGTCCACCGGTCGGGCTCCACCTGGTCCGGGGTGGTATCGAAATCGTTGTCGGTGCGGTGCGAGGCAACGAGATCCACGATTCCGGGGACGAGCAGCGCGATCGGCACACCCAACGGCAGCGCCAGGTCGACCTGGCTGTGCCGGGTGAGTACGGAGATCCGGCACAGGTCCGGTGCGCCGACACTCCGGGTGGTTTCCGTGCTTGCGTGTGGCAGGTCGATGTGTGCAGCCGTCAACGATGTGTCCCCCAGTCGCATCGAATGTGTCGCAGGCCCGGTCGCTCGAATTCCCGGTCGACAGACCGAACCCGCCGCAGACGATACGACATCCGTGCGGTGGGCGCCGAGGCGCAGGTCGGGCACCAGGTGATGCGATGCGTTACCCTTCGTCGACCGTGGGGGTCGGCCGGCGTGGGGCGGCCGAGATGTCGAGGGCGGTCGGGGGGAGCTTGCCGTGAGTACGGTGCGGTTCGTGCGCAGAGCACGCCGGGAGGCGCCGCGGCTTCCTGGCGGCGAGGTGAGTTTGCAAGCGCCGCCGGAGATTCCGAGGGCAACCCCGGGCAATCTGCTGATGAAACTGTTGCCGCTGGTGATGGTCGCGGCGATGATCGGCATGGTCGCGCTGATGTTCTCGTCCGGGATGGCACGCAGCCCGATGTCGCTGATCTTTCCCGTCATGATGCTCGTGTCGGTGGTGGGGATGCTCGCAGGCAACGCCCGCGGCGGTGGTGCGGGTACCGCGGAGGCGAACGAGGATCGCAAAGACTACCTGCGGTACCTGGACCAGATGCGCCGCGATGTGACCGACACCGGTGACCAGCAGCGACGCGCACTCGAATGGACCCATCCCGATCCGGCGCTGGTCTGGACACTCGCCGGATCGGTACGCATGTGGGAGCGCCGCGTGACGGATGCCGACTACTGCCACGTGCGGGTCGGTCTCGGTGGGCAGCGGCTGGCGACCCGCCTGATCACACCGGAGACCGGTCCCGTCGAAGACCTCGAGCCGGTTGCGGCAGTGTCGTTGCGCAGGTTCGTCCGAACGCATTCGGTGGTGGCGGCGCTGCCGACCGCGGTGTCGTTGCGGGGGTTCCCCGCAGTCGCGATCGACGGTGACCGGAACGCGGCCCGGCAGCTCGCCAGGGCAATGCTCGTGCAGCTGTGCACATTCCACGGTCCGGACACGCTGCAGGTCGCGGTGGTGTGCGGACCCGACACCGCCGCTGAGTGGGAGTGGGTGAAATGGCTTCCGCACGCACAGCATCCGGAGGTGCGTGACGGTGCGGGATCCGCGCGGACCGTCTTCGGCTCGATGCTCGAGCTCGAGACGGTCCTCGGATCGCAACTGGCGATGCGGGGTCGGTTCGCGCGCAACGCCCCGGCGGTCGACGGTGTGCCACAGATCGTCGTCGTCGTCGACGGCGGTGTGCACGGTTCCGGTTCCGGTGTCCTCGGGGACGAGGGCGGAGTGGATTCGGTGGTGGTGATCGACCTGTGCCGGTTCGTACCGCGACTCGCAGCCGCCCGCGGGCTGCAGTTGATCGCGGACGCCGGGGAACTCGGTGCCCGCGCAGGCAGCGCCGTCGAGACGTTCGCGCGGTCCGACGGCATCAGCATCGCGCAGGCGCAGACCGTGGCGCGTCGGCTGGCGCCGTACCGCACCGCAGGGGCGACGACCGGCGACTCCGACATGGGCGACGAACGAGCGTTGACCTGGCCGGATCTGCTGGGGCTCGGTGATATCGCGCGATTCGATCCCGCTCCGGCGTGGGCGCCGCGGAGGGGCCGGGACCGGCTCCGGGTGCCCATCGGTATCGGTGTCGACGGTGCGCCCGTCGAACTGGACCTGAAGGAATCCGCGGAGAACGGTATGGGCCCACACGGCCTGTGCATCGGCGCGACCGGGTCGGGCAAGTCCGAGTTCCTGCGCACACTGGTGCTCGGTCTGATCGCGACCCATGCACCTGATGCGCTGAACCTCGTGCTCGTCGACTTCAAGGGCGGGGCCACGTTCCTCGGTCTGGACCGGGCGCCGCACGTCGCCGCGGTCATCACCAACCTCGCCGACGAACTGGCGATGGTGGACCGGATGAAGGATGCCCTCGAAGGCGAGATGAATCGCAGGCAGGAATTGCTGCGCGCCGCAGGCAACTTTGCGAACGTCGGAGACTACGAGCGGGCGCGGGCATCGGGTGCGCCGCTGGCGCCGCTACCGGCCTTGTTCATCGTCGTCGACGAGTTTTCCGAACTGCTGACCCAGCAACCGGACTTCGCCGATCTCTTTGCCGCCATCGGACGGCTCGGCCGCTCGCTGCACATGCATCTGCTGCTCGCCAGTCAGCGACTCGACGAGGGAAGACTGCGCGGGCTCGACAGCCACCTGTCCTACCGGATCGGACTGAAGACGTTCTCGGCCAACGAGTCCCGCAGTGTTCTCGGTGTCCCTGACGCCTATCACCTGCCGTCGTCACCGGGCGCGGGCTATCTCAAATGCGATTCGGCGGAGATCGTGCGATTCGCCGCGGCCTATGTCTCCGGCCCCTATGAACGCGGCCGCATCGCCCGCCGGACCGTACGGGCGAACGGTCCGGGCGTGGCCCGGCCCCGATTGTTCACCGCGCGGGAGGTGCCGGTCGAGCAGACCGCGCCACCGCCGGATCTCGCCGCGGCGGTGCCGGAACCCGCGCCGGACGGCCGGACCGTGCTCGATGTGCTCGTCGACCGGGTCCACGGCCACGGTCTGCCCGCGCACGAGGTGTGGCTGCCGCCGCTCGACGAGTCACCGAGTCTCGACCGGATCATGCCGCGATCTCTGCTCACCGGCGACGTGCTGCGGCAGGCGACGCTGCGCACACCGATCGGCATCGTCGACCGGCCGTTCGATCAGCGGCGGGACCCGCTCGTCGTCGACCTGGCCGGTGCGGCGGGCAACATCGTCGTCGTCGGCGGACCGCGATCCGGCAAGTCGACGATGTTGCGCACGCTGGTGATGTCGATGGCGATGAGTCACACCGCCGAACAGGTCCAGTTCTACTGCCTCGATTTCGGCGGTGGAACCCTCGCCGGGCTGTCCGGTCTGCCGCACGTCGGCTCGGTGGCCAGCCGCCTCGACGCCGACCGGGTGCGCCGAACGATCGCGGAGATGGCCGGGTTGCTGCGACGACGCGAACGGGCCTTCGCCGAATGGGGCATCGAGTCGATGGTGCAGTTACGCAGGCTCCGTGGCGACCGCCTCGTCGATACCTCCGCCGACGGGTTCGGCGACGTCTTCCTCGTCATCGACGGCTGGCCCAGCATCCGCAACGACTTCGACGCTCTCGAACAGACGATCGGCATTCTTGCGGCGCAGGGCTTGTCGTACGGGATCCACGTCGTGATCTCCGCGCCGCGCTGGGGGGATGTGCGGCCCTCGATGCGTGACCACCTCGGCACCCGCCTCGAACTGCGCCTCGGCGACCCGGCGGATTCGGAGTTCGGCCGGAAGAAGGCCGAAGCTGTCCCCGAGAACCGGCCCGGACGCGGTATCGACCGTGACGGGCTGCACGTGCTGTCGGCGCTGCCCCGCGTCGACGGGAGTTCCGACGCAGACGATCTCGGGTCC
>NZ_JBAQXC010000082.1:0-30917 GCF_049299235.1 Rhodococcus sp. (in: high G+C Gram-positive bacteria)
GCGCGCCGCAGGTACACACCGCGGCTGAGGGCGACGAGGTCGCCGGCCCGCACCGCGGCACGAATGTGATCGTCCGAAACGCCTGCCGCGAGCAGGTTCGGTCGGGTCAGTGGTCGAGGTTCGGTCATGAGGCGACAATGCCCGATCTGAGGCCGCGAAACCGCGCAGACCAGGCCTGGAACACAACTTCTGTGGATGAACCATGCGCCTGTGCGCAACCGTCGGATCGGTTGATGCACCATGTGTTTCCGAACTCACCCATCCTGTAGCGTGGGCAGATTCCGAATCACCGCGACGACAACGGCCCGCGGTGACGGTGAAGTCTCCGCGGGCCGAGGCCGGTACATCCGAGCGGGGATCGTCCCGCACGGAGGTTTCTCAGAAATTGATCATGTGTCCCGCAAGGCCGTGGATGGCCTCCTGCAGCGCCTCGGACAGCGTCGGGTGCGTGTGGACGTTGCGGGCCAGTTCGTTGACGGTCAGGTCCCATTTCTGCGCCAGCGTCAGCTCGGGCAGCAGTTCGGAGACGTCGGGGCCGATGAGGTGACCTCCGATGAGTTCACCGTGTGTCTTGTCGGCGATGAGCTTGACGAAACCGTTCGGGTCGCCGAGACCGTGGGCCTTGCCGTTGGCGGTGAACGGGAAGGTCGCGACCTTGATGTCGTAGCCTTCGGCCTTCGCCTGCTCTTCGGTGAGACCGAAGGAGGCGACCTGCGGCTGGCAGAACGTCGCGCGCGGCATCATCCGGTAGTCGCCCAGTTCGAGTGTTTCGGCACCCCCGATGGTCTCGGCGGCGACGACGGCCTGCGCCTCGGCGACGTGCGCGAGTTGCAGCTTGGCGGTGACGTCGCCGATCGCGTAGATGCCGGGCACGTTGGTGCGCATGCGCTCGTCGATGTCGATGGCGCCGCGGTCGGTGACGGTGACGCCGGTGTTCTCGAGGCCGTAGCCGTCGATGCGCGGTGCGAAACCGACGGACTGCAGCACCTTGTCGACGACGACGGTTTCGACGTTGCCGGACTTGTTGTCCTTGATCGCGACCGTGACCTTGGTGCCGTCGTCGTCGATCGTCTGCACGGCCGCACCGGTCTTGATGGTGACGCCGAGCTTCTTGTACGCCTTGGTGATCTCCTTGGAGACGTCGGCGTCCTCGTTGGGCAGGGCGCGGTCGAGGAACTCGACGATGGTGACATCGACGCCGTAGTTCTTCAGGACGTAGCCGAACTCCATGCCGATGGCGCCGGCGCCGACGATGAGGATCGAGCCGGGCAGGTCGCGGGTGAGGATCTGCTCCTCGTAGGTCACGACGTTGTCGCTGAGCGAGGTGCCCGGAAGCAGTTTGGTGACCGATCCGGTCGCGATGATGACGTTGTCGAAGGTCACCCGGTCGGTGCCGCCCTTGGTGAGCGCCACGTCGATGGTCTTGGCGTCGACGAACGAGCCCTTACCGTCGTATTCGGTGATCTTGTTCTTCTTCATGAGGAAGTGCACGCCCTTGACCCGACCGTCCGCGACCTTGCGGCTGCGGTCGAAGGCGGCACCGAAGTCGAAGGACACGTCCCCCGAGATGCCGAACGTCTTGGCCTCTTTGTTGAAGAGATGCGCCAGTTCGGCATTGCGGAGAAGTGCCTTCGAGGGGATGCAGCCCACGTTCAGGCACACACCGCCCCAGTACTTCTGCTCGATGATGGCGGTGCTCAATCCCAGCTGTGCCGCGCGGATAGCAGCGACGTACCCACCGGGACCGGCTCCGAGGACAACGACGTCATAGTGTGAGGTCACGGATATACAGGGTAGTCCCGCCGAATTCCGCTGTCCGCCGATGGTCCGGTTACCCGTCGGTAGGTTCACTTTCCGCACTCCTCACTGCGCGCCGTACCGTCGCACCGCCACAGGCACCGACGCGACGAGGAGCACCCCGATCCAGGCGAACGCGGCCGGCACGGGATGCTGCATCGGCCATGCCGCATCCACCGCGACCGCCGTGCCCGAGCCGAACAGTTCCCGCAACGCCGCGACCACCGCACTGATCGGATTCCACTCCGCGATCACCCGGACGACGGACGGCATCGCCTCGGTCGGCGTGAACACGTTGGAGAACATGATGAGTCCGAAGATCATCGGGGCGGCCTGCTGCAGGACCTGCTCGTCACGAATCGCGATGCCGAGCAGGATCCCGAGCCAGCTCAGCGCCAACCGGAAGGCGACCAGCAGCACGATCGCCAGGGCGACATCGCTCATGGGCGCGTCGATGCGCCATCCGACCAGATAGCCGATCCCCATCATCGCGGCGAGGGCGAACACACCGATCACCGTCTCGGCGAGCGCGAGGCCCGTCGGCACCCCGGACCGCGCGATGGGCATGGCACGGAACCGATCGGTGAGCCCGCTGTTCATGTCCGCGTTGGCCGTGCCTGCGGTGGTCATCAACCCCATGGCCGCGACGAGGACGAACACACCGGGCATGAGGTAGGAGCGGTACACCGACGGATCGGCGCCTCCGGCGAGGGTGCCCCCGAAGACGTAGCCGAACAGTACGACCATGCCGAGGGGTGCGGCGAGCGAGACGGCGAGCAGCGCCGGCGAATGACGGTAGGTGGCGATGGTGCGGCCGAACACCACCCGCGCCGCGGTGGCGGTGTTCGCGGTCGTGTGTACAACGGTGGAGGTGGTCACTTCCGGATTCCTTCCGTGGGGTGGCCGGTGAGCGCAAGGAATGCCTCGTCGAGGCTCGCCCGGCGCCTGCCGATGTCGTGGACGTCGATCCCGTCGGAGTCGAGGGCGCGCAGGATCGGGAGCAGGTCCGGTTCGTCATCCAACCCGAACGACAACCGGATCGAATCTTCTTGCACTGCAGAAGCTCCCACTTCTCTTGCGTCGAATCCTGCCAGTACGCTCACGGTCCGGTCGCGGTGCGCGGACGGGACGACCACGTCGAGGCCGGTACCGACCGCGGCGGTGATGTCGGCGGGCGAACCCGACGTGACCGTGCGACCGCCGTCCAGGATCGTGATCGTGTCGGCGAGCCGTTCGGCTTCGTCCAGGTACTGGGTGGTGAGCACGACCGTGGTGCCGTCGGCAACGAAATCCAGTATGTATCCGAAGATGTCGTTTCGGCTGCGTGGGTCGAGCCCGGTGGTCGGTTCGTCGAGGAACAGGACGGCGGGGCGCACCACGGTGCCCGCGAGGATGTCGAGGCGTCGTCGCATACCGCCGGAGTAGCTCCGAACCTGCTGGTCGGCAGCCTCGGCGAGACCGAACCGCTCGAGCAGGTCGCGGGCGTGACGGCAGGCGTGGTGCGTTCGCATTCCGGCGAGGCGCGCGAACATCGTGAGGTTCTCGACCCCGGTGAGCCGTGGATCGACCGAATGGAACTGTCCGACCAACCCGATGCGCTGCCGCACTCGCGCGGCGTCGGCGACGACGTCGAATCCGAGGACCCGAGCCACCCCGGAGGTCGGGCGCAGCAGCGTCGACAGCATGCGCACGGTGGTGGTCTTGCCCGACCCGTTCGGTCCGAGCAACGCGTGCACCGTTCCTTCCCCGACGCGGAGATCAATCCCGTCGACGACCGCGTGATCGCCGTAGCGGCGCGTCAAGGCTTCGGTTTCGATGACGTTCACGAGCATCTCCCTATCTGTGAACATTGTTCGCAAATTCACGATACATCTTTGCGAACAATGTTCGTAATTCCTTGCTCGAGGCATGCTGAAGGCATGCCGAGCTCACTGTGGCTGCGATCCGACGAACCGAAGCGCGGCCCCCGCCCCGCGCACACCCTCGACGACATCGCCGAGGCCTGCGTCGGCCTCGTCGACCGCGAAGGCATGCACGCGCTGTCCATGCGCCGGGTCGCCGAGGCGCTCGGCACATCGGCCGCGTCCCTGTACCGGTACGTGTCCGGAAAGGGAGATCTGCTCGCCCTGATGGCCGACCGGGTGGCAGGCGAATACGCGTTCGCACCGCTCACCGGCGACGTGCGCGCCGACGTCCTTGCCGTCGCCGAACAGTCCCGCGTCCTGCACCGGCGTCACCCGTGGCTTCGCGAGGTCCCGACCAGCGACCTCGGCCCGAATGCCGTCGCCTACCTCGATCACCTCATCGGTGCACTCGCTCCGGCAAACCTGGATCCGACCGCAACGATGATGGGTGTCGCGCTGCTCAGCGGATGGGTGACGAACTTCGCCGCACAGGAATCCGTCAACAACGTTGCCTCCGAATCCGGCGGTGGCGCAGAGCATCTCACCGCCATGCTCGCACACGGCGACTATCCGCACCTGGTGACACTGCTCTCTGGGGCCGGCGACGGTGCGCCCACCGCACCACTCGACAACGACGCCGCGTTCGCGGCGGGTATCGACGCGATGTTGTTCGGTATCGCACCCGGCAACGGACTCCGACCCGAGTAAGCTGGTTCTTTCAGCGTCAAACCCGTCGATGTGCGAGAACATGCTATGCAGAGGCGACGATCGGAACGAGTCGGATCACGTTCCGCCACCATGTGAGTCAGCCCGGCCGAAGCACGCAAGGAAGCGACACCGCCATGTGCTTCTCGATGACGGCAGATCTCACGGTGGGCATCATGCTGATACCGGTGGCCGTACTGTCGCTGCGCGAGGTGAAACACCCACGTGAACTACCGTTCGCATTGTTGCCTGCCGTGTTCGCGGCGCACCAGTTCATCGAGGCTGTGGTCTGGGCAGGCCAGGACGGCGACGTGTCCGCCGAGGCGGCCGGCAGTGCGGCATTCGTGTATGTCCTCATCGCGCTGCCACTCCTGCCGACGCTGTTCCCGCTCGCCGTGTTGCTGCTCGAACCGCACGGTGCCCGCCTGAGGGTGGCACCGTTCGTCGTGCTCGGCGTTGCCGTTTCGGCCTACCTCGCCTTCGCTGTCCTGACCAGCCCGGTCACGGTGACCCGGTATCCGCATGCACTGGGTTACCAGACCGGGGTTCAGAACGGCTCCGTATGGGCGGTTCTCTACGTCGTCGCGGTCATCGGGCCGGCGCTGTTGTCGGGATATCCGTCCATCGTCGCTTTCGGAGTCCTCAATCTGGTGGCACTCGTTGCAGTCGGATTGCTCTACGTCCGATCGTTCGCGTCGTTGTGGTGCATCTACGCAGCGGCAGCATCTACGCTCGTGCTCCTGCACATAGTGCGTCGGCGGCGACTGCCCGATCCTCATCGGCTACACGGACTACCATTGCTTCCACCCGCGCCCGAACCATCCCGATGATTCCGGACACCTGTCCTGACGCCGGTCAGAGTGTCCGCACGTTCTCCGCTTGCGGGCCCTTCACCCCGGAGCCGATCTCGTACTCGACCCGCTGATTCTCCTCGAGCGTCCTGAAACCGTTGCCCGCGATCTCGGAGTAGTGCACGAATATGTCGGTGCTGCCGTCGTCCGGGGTGATGAATCCGAAGCCCTTTTCGGTGTTGAACCACTGCACGATGCCCTGCGACATGCTTTTCGACCTCCTGCGTGAGCCGACGCCTCACCAGCGCCGACCTGGGATGTTCGGGTGGATCGTGCCGACCGGTGACCACCTGCCGGCACTCGTCTCGTTTCGGTGATCCGGTCAGGATCGGTGCCCGGTGGGTCGCAGCGTGCGAGCACCGAGGCGGAAGGAGCGGCGGTGCGGACCACGGTGCCGGGGCCGAAACGCCCCCTGCAACGCTGCGATCCCGGCGAGACCGGTGGCCCGCACCGCCAGTACGTGGGCGGCGAAGATCCTCACGCCGCAGCCGTCCTCACGCCGCAGCCGTCCTCACGCCACAGCCGTTCGTCGCCTCGATACCCCACCGCGGCGTGTCGGCCGGTCCGAGCGAGGTGGGGTGTCGTCGTGTGCGTACATCGCCTCGATGCGCGCTTTGATCTCCGCGGTGCTCATCGAGCCGCCGGATTCGGCGTGTCGGGGCAGTCCCGGTGTCGTCGATTCGTTCATGCGTGGCCTCCTGTGATGTGGAAGGTGAATTCGGTTGACCTGGAGGGGATTTACCCTCGGCATCGGTCAGATCGTGAGGGCGGTGAGACCGCCGCAGGCGTCCTACAGGCCGACGGTGCGTTCGAGGGCCGCGAGTTCGTCCTCGAGGTGGTCCAGTATCGATGCCAGGGACGGCAGGGTCCGGCGACAGCCGGTCAGTCCGAACGCGATTTCGTCGTCGGTGCCGGTGCAGGTGATGTTGAGCGCTTGATTGTCGACCGGAATCGACAGCGGGTACAGCGCGGTCAGGCGGGCACCGTTCCAGAACAGAGGTTCACGGGGACCCGGCAGGTTGGAGATCATCACATTCGGTGGGCGGATGACGCCACCGAGTCCGACCATGCCCAGCGCGAGCGGGGCCGTGCCGAGCGCACTCATCGCCAGAATCTGCACCGAACTGCGGGCGTGCATCGACTCTTTCCCTTCCCGCATGCAGGTGCGGACCGTGTCGAGTCGGCCCGCCGGGTCAGCGAGGTCGGTGGCGAGGTTACACATCAGTACCCCGATCTCGTTTCCCACCTTGATATTCCGCTGCTCGTCGCGCAGCGAGACCGGCACCATCGCGATCAGTGGGTCGACGGGCAGTGCGTCGAGGTCGCTCAGGTAGGTGCGCAGCGCCCCTGCGCACATCGCGAGCACCACATCGTTGACGGTGGCGTCGGCGCATTTGGCGACCAGACGCAGACGCTCGAGTCGCCAGGACCGGGCCGCGAACTGCCGAGCACCGCCGATCGGCACGTTGAGCACAGACTTCGGCGCAGCGACGGTGAGCGGACCGCCGCGCTGACGCAACGCCCGGTCGACGGTGTCGACGACCGCCGGCAGCATCCCGGCGACCTCCAGTGCAGCTCCGCGCGCGGCATCGACGGTCCGGCGGGCGGTGCCGACGGTGTCGCGGACAGCGCGCAGAGCAGTCGCAGGCAGGTCGAGGAGGCCGGGGCCGCCACCGGTGGGTGGGTCCGGGACCAACCGAAGCGTGGGGCGCTCCGGCGTCAGCGGTTCCCATGGGGCGGGCATTCCGGACTCGTCGGGATCCACACTCAGCGCAGTGCGCAGAAGTGCCATCGCTGCCACGCCGTCGGCGAGCGCGTGGTGGATCTTGACGTACACCGCGAATCGGTTGTCGCGCAGTCCTTCTACCAGGTGCATCTCCCACAGCGGACGACTGCGGTCCAGTGGGGTGGCGTGCAGGCGGGCCACCAGAGCCATCAACTCGGTCATTCCGCCTGGTGCGGGTAGTGCGTCGTGCCGGATGTGGTGGTCGAGGTCGACGTCGGTGTCGGTCTCCCAGGCCCACTGCCCCAACGACGCCAGCGATCGCGTCGCTCGTCGACGGAGCAGCGGTGCCGCGTCACCGCGAGCGAGCGCCGCGTCGAGCATCGCGCGCATCTCCTGTGGCCCGGTGCCGTCCCGCGGTTCGAACAGGGCCAAGCCCCCTACGTGCATCGGGTGGTCGCGGGATTCGCCGAGCAGAAACATCGAGTCGGTCGGTGACATCGGGAACAGCAAAAATCTGGCCTTCCGTTAGCCCAGCCGGACCAACCTGCGATCCGGTTCCCCCTGGGAACTACTGGGTGCAGCATGTGTGGTGCGCCCTCGACAAGTCTCGACTATGCGGTAGGTCACACCCGAATTCCCCTGGCTCAGTTCTACAGCAGACCGCAGCGGGAGGCCACCCGAGGAAGCGAGCGATCTACGCTGGCCGGAGGACGTTTCGGTACTGTCGTACACATTTTTCGTCGGCGATGTTCGACCCGCCGAATCTGCGCCCGATGCCTGGTCGGCGACAGTTTCCGCGCCGGCCGCGCCCCCGGCCGCATCCGAACATCAAGATCTGTACCGACGGGTACGAAATTTTCCGACGTCAGTACTCGGGTCGTTCCGCGTGACACTACGGGACTTTCGGCCCATTGCACGAGGGACCTTCACCGAGACCCGGGAATGCCGAGCTGCGCACCTTCGCTGCGCAACGGCGTCGGGCCGTCGGCAGGCCGGACGATTCAGCTCGGGCCGAGGCGGGTATCCACCGGCTCCGCGGAGCGTCCACGCCCGTGGACTTGACCCCACGGGCCCGACGATGCACGGACCTCCAGGTGCGGCGTCATGACCTCCACACGCTGCCGGGTGCGTCCGGACAGCCGTTCCTGCAGCAGGCTCACGGCCAGACTCCCCATCCGATTGCGGGGCTGGTCGATGCTGGTGAGGGTGGGACGTATCGCGGTGGCGATGGCCGAGTTGTTGTATCCGACGAGCGCCAGATCGCCTGGAACGCGCAACCCGGCATCGAGAGCGGCTCCGAGAACGGCGATGGCGGTTTCGTCGGTGGAGACGAACAGGGCGGTCGGCCTGCGGTCGGCCGGTTCGCCGCGCAGGGATTGGACGACAAGGCCTGCGAAGGTCTGATCATGACTAGCGGTCCTGGCCATGTGCCAGCGGTAATCCAGCCCGAGGTCGGTCATGGTGCGCTCGTAGGCGAGACCGCGGGCGCGGACCGCGGCGCGGGTCGACGTTGCCACGTACCCGATCCGGCGGTGGCCGCACCGGGCAAGATGTTCGACGGCGAGGCGTCCGCCGAGCTCGTCGTCGTTGCGGATGATATCGACGAGGTCGCTCGCGTCGTCGGGACGGCCCACCACGACGACCGGCCGCTTTCGCGCCGCGTTCTCCAGCTTTTGCCGGGGAACCCGGGAGGAGACGACGATCAGTCCGTCGACACCCAACTGCAACATCCGCTCGACGCCGCGTGACAGTTGCTCCGGGTCGCGGCGTCCGTGGGCAAGCAGCACCCCGTATCCGGATTCCGCCGCCTCGTCCTCGATACCGGTGACGACGTCGGTGTTGTAGGTGCTGCCCACGTCGGTGGTCACGACCCCGACCAAGTGGGTGCGCCCCTCGACCAGCGAGCGTGCCCAGGTGTTGGAGATGTATCCGAGTTCGTCGGCGACCTGCCGGATCCGGGCCCGTGAAGCGTCGCTGACACCGGGCTTTCCCGATAGGGCCAGCGAGACCAGCGACTTGGACACCCCCGAGGCTCGGGCGACGTCGACGATGGTCGGGCGCGGGGATTCGGCGCGGGGGGACGGCACGTCTTCTCTTCTATCACGGCTGCATGTCCGCCCGGTGGTCCGCGACGGTTGTCGCCATCCGCCGGGGCTGGAACATTCCCGACATCACATCTGGAACGTTCCAATAGTTCACGTTCCCGACACGTCGGAGCCAGGTCGGTTCTCTAGCGTCAGCGGCGCCGACACACTCGATCCCCGAAAGGCCCCGCCCACTCATGACACGGATTCACCCTGCGGCCGTTACCGATTCACCGGATCCACAGCGTGCGCTGCGGCACCGGCCCCGAGCGCTCCTGCTCGATTTCGGTGGGGTCGTCTTCGAGACCTCGAAGCGCCCCGAGGGCAGGGCCGAGCTGGCGCGGCTGTACGGACGCGTCCTCGACGACGCCGGATTCGAGATTCCTCACGATCGGCTCGCCGCGAGCATCGACGCCGGCTTGGCGGCATTGAAGTACTGGAAGAACGCCTCGAGCAGACGCTTGGAACCGGTCGAGCTGACACACCGGCAGGTCATCACCGACTTCATGGTCTCGGATCTACCCGAGGGAGCCCGCGAGTTGCTCGCCTCCCGCGCCCGCGAACTGGTCCGGGCACAGAACAGGCTGATTTCGGACCACCACCTGCGCCCCGGCGTCCGGGAACTCCTGACCTGGTGCCGGGAACACGGAGTACGCCCCGGCATCGTCTCCAACGCCCATTCGGGAGCGTCGCACCGGGAGATTCTGGCCGAGCACGGCCTGGCCGACGCCTTCGGTGTGCAGATCTACTCCGACGAGGTCGGTATCCGAAAGCCCCACCCGGACATGCTGACACTCGCCGCCGATGCACTCGGGGCGGACGTGGGCGACTGCTGGTACGTCGGCGACACCCAGGACCGCGACGTGGTCGCGGGCCGCCGTGCCGACGCCGGCGCCGTCATCGTCACCCGATGCCATCACACCGACTCCCCACCGTTCCGCGTACACGACCGGGCCGACGCCGTCATGGACACCCCCGCACAGCTTCTGGAAATCCTTCGGTGCACCTCGCCGAATCCGCCGCGTGCGGACGGGCTTCCACCCCGGCAGCGCACCGGCTCGCGGCCGGCGTTGCTGATCGACCACGGCGGCGTGATTTCCGACGCCCGTCCCGATGCCGACGCACGCGCCGGGTTCGTCGACCGACTCGCCGAACTGATCCGTCCCTCCGTGGGAGCGGACTGCTCCGCCGAGGTCGCCGAGCAGATCCTGCGGCACGCACTGGCCGGGAACCGCCGCCGCAAGCAGGAACAGGCCGGACACGCGGAAGTCGACCCGGTGACGTTCTGGGCCACGCTCGGCGGTACGGGACAGTCCGCCCGGACCGTCGCACTGCTGCGCTCGGAAGCAACCGGGCTGACAGCCGACTGGGGTCTGGCCAAATCCCGGCGCACGATGAGACAGGGCGTCGCCGAACTGCTGAACTGGTGTGCGGCACACCAGCACCCGGTGGTAGTGGTCTCCAACACCATTTCCGGCGACTCGGTGCGCGCACAGTTGACCGGACACGGCCTGACCGGACAGATCACCGCGGTGGTCGCCTCGGACGAGTTCGGGACACGCAAACCCGACCCCGGCATCTTCCGGGCCGCGCTCGCCATCGCAAACGCAGACCCCGCACGCACCTGGTTTCTCGGCGACAAACCGGACAACGACGCTGCCGGCGCGGCCGCGTGCGACATCGCCCACCGCGTCCTCGTGCGCGGCGGCAGCACCGACGAACCGGACCTGCGGCGGGCACTCGCCGAGGGCGTCGCGACCGCGGTCGTCACGGAACCGGCCGACCTCCTGCCCCTGATCTCCGCCCACCTCGTCTCCGCCCACCTCGAAAGGTAAGGAACCCATGTCCACCGAATATCAGCGTGCCGGGACGTTGCGCGGCGCGAGCGGCGTCGGCCGCTACGAACTGAACTCGCCACAAAAGCTGATGATCTTCGTGCTGTCGATGGCCCTGTTCGGCCTGTCGAACATCCTCCTCGAGATCGTCCCCGACGTGACGATCGGCCCCGTCGACTTCTCCGTGGCCTACTTCGTGTTCATTCCGCTGACCCTGGCCGCGCTGTTCAGCCCGTTCTGGGTCGCGCTGGGCGCACCGCTGGGTGAGATCGTCTTCACCGACCTGCTGATGGGCGACTTCTCCGGACTGGGTGAAGTCGAGGGCTACATCCAGATGTTCCTGGCGATCTTCATCGCCGGGTCGGTGATCCGGAACCCACGTAACCGGGCACAGATCGCGCTCGGCGCAATCCTGTTGGTCTTCATCGACAAACTGCTCTCCGCCGTCGTCGATCTCAGCAAGGTCTGGATCGGGGTGGAGGACGCCGAATACGTCGACGGGCTACCCGAATCCATGCTGCTGCTCGAGGGCATCGGATTCGGCACCGATCTCATCATCTCCGGGGTGCTGTTCGGGGCGATCCCCGCCATCTGGCTCATCCCCGCCCTGTACGGACGCATCGAACCGCTGATGGGTATGCGTCCACGGGTTCCGGGTGAACCGATCCCCGGGCAGGCACGCAACTCCGGCCTGTTCGTCGGCGCCGCGATTCTCCTGTCGATCGCCTCGTTCTTCTTCGCCTTCCTCGAAGCCTGGGACTTGAGCATCGGAGCGTTCGAACCAGGATTCGTCGACGAATACGGTTCGGGGTTCCTGTGGGTCTCGGTGGCGGCGCTCCTGATCGTTCTCGCACTGGCCATCGTGTTCTTCCGCGCCGCGCAGAAAAAGGCCGCGCCGACGCCGGACGCACAGACAACGGACAGGCAGGCGGCGGACGAGGCGCGGCCGTGACCTCCGACCCCGTGATCCGCCTGGAAGACGTCTCGTTCCGCTACCCGGGCGCCGCGGAGGACACTCTGCGGAACGTGAACCTGAGCATCGAGGCAGGGGACTTCGTCACGGTCGTAGGCGGCAACGGCTCGGCGAAGACCACCCTGTGCAAGACCTTCAACGGTCTGGTGCCGCACTACTGGTCCGGTGACTTCTGCGGGACCGCCGAAGTATGCGGTATCGACACCTACACCTCCACCGTCGCCGAACTGTCCAGCCACGTCGGCTACGTCTACCAGGACTTCACGAACCAGCTCGTCCGGCCCACCGTGCGCGACGAAATTTCCTTCAGCCCCATCAACTTCGGGCTCGCCGACCACGCCGAACGTACCGCCGAGGCGCTGGAGATGCTGCGCATCACCGAACTGTCCGACCGGTTCGTGTGGCAGCTGTCCGGCGGCCAGGCCCACCTGACCGCGCTGGCATCCGTACTGGCCATGCGACCGGAGGTCGTCGTGGTGGACGAACCGGTGGCCGAACTCGATCCGGCCCGCGCGCAGGAGATCTACCAACGGCTGGAGGTGCTCAACCAGCAGCACGGCATCACCATCGTCACCATCGAGCATCACGCCGAGTTCATCGCCCAGTTCGCCCGCTCGGTCGTCCTGATGGATCAGGGCAGCCCGGTATGGCACCTCCCCGTCCAGGACGCCGTCAACCGCTCCGCCGAACTGGCCGAGCACGGCATCCCCGCGCCTCAGGTGGTCCAGGCCGCGCAGTCCCTCGGGCACCCCCACGCACCACGCACCGTCGCCGCCGCAGGCGGGCTTCTCGGCCGGGTGCCGCGTCCGATCGACGTCACCGGCCCGGCTCCGCTGCGGTCCGAACCTGCATCCGGCGACACAGAGCCGGCGGACACCATCGCGCAGGTTCAGCGGGTCCGGCACAGCTACCGCACCGTGACCGCCGGACTCCAGTCGGTACTCGACGGAATCGACCTCACCGTCCGCCGCGGCGACCGCATCGCCTTGGTCGGTGGCAACGGCTCCGGCAAGACCACGCTGCTGAAGCTGCTGGCCGGGATCATGGTGCCCCGCGACGGCGATGTCGTGGTCGACGGAATCGACACCCGCTCCCGCTCGGCCGCACGGCTTTCCGACCAGGTCGCCTATCTGTGGCAACACCCGCAGCAGATGTTCGTCAAGGAGTCCATCCGGTCCGACATCGCGCTCTACCCCCGAGAACGCGGGGTGCCGGACTGGTCCGAACTCGTGGACCGGACCCTGGACAAGGTTCGCCTCACCGAGTTCGCGGACCGGGACGGCCGCGCACTGTCGGGGGGTCAGCAGCGGCGCGCCACCCTCGCCATCGGCCTGGCCATGCGGCCGGCACTGCTGCTCCTCGACGAACCCACCGCGTCCCTGGACATCGCCAGCCGCGACGCCGTGATCGCCATGCTCGACGAATTGGCCGACACCATCGCCGCGTCGGTCGTCGCCACCCACGACATGACCTTGGTCGCCGAATGGGCCAACCGGGTCATCGTGCTGGGCCGGGGTGCCGTCGTCGCGGATCTGTCGCCCCGGGACCTGTTCGACCAGTCGAGTCTGCTCGCCGAAGCCAACCTCGTCCCACCACAGATCACCCAGCTGGGACGGGAAGTCGGCATGTATCCCGCACCGTTGAGCGTGGCCGAGTTCGTCACCCGATTCCGAGCGTCCGCAGCCACCGCTCATGTCCTCGTCACTCAAGAAACCGACCACTGATGGCACGAAAACAACGCGACGTCCTGAGCGTGGAGTGGATCAAACTCGAACTGATCCGCACCGCCTACGCCACCCGCGGCGGTCTGTTCTCCACGATGGATCCCCGGATGGTGCTGCTCTGGTACCTGATCATGGCCGTCGCACCCTGGTTCACCCACAATCTCACCGTCCTGGCGATCTTCTTCGCGATGGGTGTCGTAGCGGTGATCCTGGCCCGCGTCGGGCCACTGCTGTTGGCCCTGTTCGTCTTCGGGCTTCTCATGGAAACGGTCTACATCTTCGTCGCGGCACTCTTCTTCGGCGGCGATCTCAACACGGTCCTCGCGCTCGCCGAGTTCACCCTCAAGCTGGGGGCGATCTCCATGGCGTCGATGGCGGCGTTCGTGTCCCTCGATCCGGAGAAACTCTCCGACGCCCTGCTGTCGCTCAAGGCACCGCCCATGCTCGCGTTCGCCGTCAGCTACGGGTATCGCATGCTGCCCATTCTCGTCGAGGAGTTCAACACCGTCTTCGACAACTACCGGCTGCGGTCCGCGCCACCGGACAAGGCCGGCCCCTTCGGTATTCGTCATCTCGTCCACTGGGTGCGGATGACGGTACTGTCCTTCTATCCGATCTTTTTGAACACGGCGCAGTCGGTGCGCACGACCGTCGAGGCACTCGAAACCCGAGGCTTCACCTACGCCACGATCGACCGCCGCGGACGCGACATCCGCCTCGCCTACCTGTCGGTCACCACACGGGATATGGCCATCGTCGCCGCCACGATTGTCCTTGTCGCGACGGCATTTTGGGCGGGAGGAACCTGGCCAGTGTACCGGCAGGACCTGCTCGCCCCGTGATCGCCGAGGTACGACCGGCCGGTCGCGACCTCGGGGAACCCGCTATCGCCGCGCTGCGCGGCCGAACCGGCGCATCGCCAGGAGATAGGACGGGACCTTCAGGACCGGCACCGGCCTGGGCCAGTCGCCCGCCCGGAAATACGCCTCGGTGCCGCCGTCGACGACGACAACCGAACCGGACAGGAAATCGGCGGCGGGCGAGAGCATGAACTCGACCCACGCACCGATCTGCGCCGGATCACCGAACCCACCAATCGGGACCGGGAAACTCCGCACCCGGTCGCCTTCCGGGGAGTCGAGCTGCGCATCGAGCAATGGTGTCGCGACGGCTCCGGGGGCGAGGACGTTGAGCCGGATACCGGCACCCGCCCATTGCGGTGTGACCGCGGTGCGACGCACCCAGTGGGTGACGGCAAGCTTCGACGCCGCGTAGGTGAACGTCGGACCGGCCGCCTTGATGCGCGACGCCTTCTTGACCGCCTTCTCCAGATCACCGGCGAGGAAGGCCTTCACCGACGACATCGGAGCCGCCGGGACCGTGGTCGTCGAATTCGATCCGAACACGACGACTTTGCTGTTGCCGGACGCGGCAAGCGTCGACCGCCACCCGTCCAACAGTTCGACGACACCACGGAAGTTCACCTCGGCGATGACGCGTTCCCGGCCGGGGATCGGGCCGAGCCCCGCGGCCAGGACAGCGCCGTCCAGGTGCCCCGCCGCTTTCTCGAGGGTCTTCGCGATCGCGGTGGCACGACCGTCCACTGTCGACAGGTCGGCGACGACATCGCCGTCGTTCAGGTCGATCCCGATCACCGTGTGACCGGATTCCCTGAGCCGGTCCGCGCTCGCCCTGCCCATCCCGGAAGCCGCACCGGTCACCGCGTAGACGCCCATCGCCATCCCCTCGTCGTGTCGATCTCTTCCGAGCGCGCAGGTCACAGCCAGCCCAAGCGATCGCCAAGGCCCCGCCAAGCGCCAGCGGCGACGCTACCGCGCATGACACCTGCAAGCACCGCCCCGCGCCTCACCACGGACGACGAACTACTCGGAATGCGCCTCGCGCACCGCGTGATACGCCACGACCTCACCCGACTCTCGCGCCTCGCCGACGAGATGATCGCGGACCCGTCACGTTTCGACCGGTCGCGGTACGCGGCGATCTCCCGCTACGTCGAACTGTTCACCACGAGCCTCCACCATCACCACACCGTCGAAGATTTCTCGCTGTGGCCGCTGATCACGGACTCGGCCGGCCCACACGTCGATTTCACCGAACTGACCGACGATCACGACGAACTCGACCCGCTCCTCGACACCCTGATCCGCTTGGCGGCGGAACTGCCGGGCAAGACCGCGATCGCCGAGTTCGCGCGTGCGATCCGTCGACTGCAGACGATGCTCGACGAACACATCGACGACGAGGAACGGACCGTGTTTCCCCTGATCACCGGTCATGTGTCCGCAGATGCCTGGCAGCAGTTCGAGAAGGAGGCGCAACGCGGCGGGCGAGCAGACTTCGACCTCACTCGCGTCTTCGCAGTGATGACCGTCGAGGAAACCGCGAAAGCCCGGCAGGAACTGCCGATCGTCGCGCGGGTGCTCGTCGCGGTGCTTGCGCGTAAGCAACGCCGTCGCGAACGGGCCGTCTTCGGCGCCGACGTGTGAGGTTCGCGGCACTGTCCACCATGCGGGTGTTTCGGCGTTCGGGCATGATGTCACCGTGCGTGTTCCCGGTCGATTCCCACCCGCGCGGCGCGAGGCCGCTCGGGTGGTCGACACAGGAGAACACACATGGAATACAACGCGATGATCGAACTCGACGTACTCGTCGACCTGCTGACCGACGACGAATTCTGCGACTTCCTGGATCCGATCGTCCCGCATCACGGTTGTGTGGTCCGCAGCCACAACGCGCTGATCCACCTCACCGTCACCATCGATGCGGTCGACGCGATCCATGCGACACAGTTCGCGCACGACCTGATGCGCGGGTCCTATGCGGACTACCGCGTGAACTACGTGGATGTGCTGCCCACCAGCGCATTCGATGCGATTTTCGGTTTCGGCGACTACTTCCG
This sequence comes from Rhodococcus sp. (in: high G+C Gram-positive bacteria), assembly GCF_049299235.1. Lineage (GTDB taxonomy): Bacteria > Actinomycetota > Actinomycetes > Mycobacteriales > Mycobacteriaceae > Rhodococcus. The sequence goes on from NZ_JBAQXC010000082.1 coordinate 16,520, forward strand.
CTGACCGGCCCGGGCGGCGGCCGAGGCCGACGAAGCGGGCCGCTGCCGGCTCCCGGTGAGCACTCCCGAACCCGTATCGCCGATCCACGTGCAGAGGACGGCCGACGCAAACGCTATTCTCGCCCGATGCCGTCACCCCCGAACACGCTCGCGCAGATGCGCGGCGGTTTCGTGGGTGCGGTCTCCGGCGCGGTCAGCATCGCCGCCCACGGCATCGCCGGCGGTGGGACACCGTCGGGTGGTGGTGCTGTCCTGCTCATCGCCGTCTGCGTCGCGATCGGAGCGATCGTCGTCGCCCTGCCCGCGGCGATCCACCGGCGGAGCGCGCTCGCCGCCGCACTGATCGCAGGGCAGTGCGGCGGTCACCTGTCGCTGACCCTCGTGTCCGGGCAGGTCGCCGAACACACGCATCCACTGTCGCTCTCGGCACCGATGATCGCCGCGCACGCCGCGGCGGTCGTCGTCTCGGCAGTGCTCATCCGCGGCGCCGAGCGCGGCTGCCGCGCCGCGATCACGGCGATCACCCGCGTCGTAGGGGCCGTGCTGTCGTCACTGCCCGCCGACGCACCGCTGTGGACAGCCACCCCGACGCATCGGGTGACGGTGTCGCCGTGGCTGCTCGCCTGCGCGACCGCGGGTGTTCGCGGACCGCCCCGGTCTGCCTGACCGATCCCGCCGCGCCGGTTCACCGTCGGCGACCACGGGTTCGGCGCATTCCTCCACGTCCGTTTCCGTGACACGCACGCGCATGTCACGGTGTCGTCGACGTGTGCCGATCCGGTGCGGCGACCACTCACGGTTCGCTGCACCGGCCACTTCCCCCGGTCGACGCCGGAACGCCCGCACGAGCGCCCCGTCGACCCGGCATCTTTCGAATCGAGTATTCGTATGTCCATTCCCGAACTGGAACGCGACAGGCCCACGGGCACAGTCGCACCGACGGATCAGCCTGCTCGAAGTTTCCGACCGCTGATCCTGCGGTTGCACTTCTACGCCGGCATCCTGGTGGCCCCGTTCCTGCTGATCGCCACGATCAGCGGCGGTCTCTACGCGATCACCCCCGCCCTCGAACAGGTCATGTACCGCCAGTACCTGCACACCGACGCGACCGGACCGGCAGTGCCCGTCGTCGAGCAGGTCTCCGCGGCCCGTCGGGTGCTGCCGGATCTGGCCGTGACCGCGGTCCGACCCGCCTCCGAACCGGGTGAGACCACCCGGGTGCTGTTCACCGATCCGTCGCTCGGCGAATCGGAACGGCGCGCGGTGTTCGTCGACCCGGCGACCGCGGCGCCGCTCGGCGAACTCGTCGTCTACGGCAGCAGCAGTGCCCTGCCGATGCGCACCTGGATCTCACAACTGCACCGGCACCTGCATCTGGGTGAGCCGGGCCGCGTCTACAGCGAACTGGCCGCGTCGTGGCTGTGGGTCGTCGCCCTCGGCGGCGTCTACCTGTGGGTGCAGCGATACCGCACGACCCGCCGCCGCAACCCGGCCTCGGCGCGACTGCTGACCGTCGACCGGTCCGCCCGTGGCCGCAACCGGACCCTCGGGTGGCACGGCAGCGCGGGCCTGTGGATCGCGGTGGGATTGATCTTCCTGTCCGCGACCGGATTGACGTGGTCGAAGTACGCGGGTGACAACGTCGGTGACCTGCGGACCGCCCTGAGCTGGACCACCCCGGCACTCGACAAGAACCTCGGCGGCGGCACCGGATCGTCCGACGGTCACGACGGTCACGGCGGCCACTCCGCCGCAGCGACGGACCCCGGCACGCTCGGCCGCACACTCGGCGAACTCGATACCGTCGTCGCGGTCGCCGCCGACAACGGCGTCACCGAGCACGTCGAGGTCGGTGTGCCCGCCGACGGCCACACCGCGTTCACCGTCACCGAGACCCGGCAACCGTGGCAGTTCACGACCGACGCGGTCGCGGTCGACGGGACGACCGGCACGGTGACCGACGTGAACCGGTTCGCCGATTGGCCGCTGGCCGCCCAACTCACCTCATGGGGCATCGCGCTGCACATGGGCCTGCTGTTCGGTCTGCTCAATCAGCTCGCACTGCTCGCCCTGGCGATCGCGCTGGTCACCGTGATCGTCCGCGGCTATCTGCTGTGGTGGCAGCGGCGCCCGACCCGCGGAGAGCGGCGTATGGGGCGGCCGCCGGTGCGCGGCGCCTGGCGCCGCATCCACCCGGCCGCAGCCGTCGCGGTGGTGGCCGCTGCGGTCGCGGTCGGCTGGGTCGTTCCGCTACTGGGCCTGAGCCTGCTCGGGTTCCTGCTGGTCGACGCAGCGGTAGCCGGGACTCGGCGGCTCCGGGCGTAACAACTGCTCCGGGCGTAACAACTGCTCCGGGCATAGTTGACTGCTCCGGGCATCGCTAGCGGGCTACCAGCGACGCCCGGAGCAGCCCCGCATACCGGTCGAGCGCGGCGTCGTCGAGGACATCGGGACTCGTGGTGATCGACACCGCGACCGTGCCGCCGATGCCGTGCACGCCGTGGGTCAACGCCATCACCGGCGACAGGCCGGGAAAACCGGCGGTGAATCGGACCCGTCCGCCGCCGAGCCCGAGATCGGCCGGGCCGCGGTTCACACTCGACACGACGGTGTTGCCGGTGACGGTCGGCGGCACCAGCGACAGGTCGGTGCGATCGACACCGAACCGCAGCAGCGGCGCGGGCACATGATCCTCGGTCCGTCCCTTGATCGACATCGCCGGGTGCGCGGCGCGGCGACGGCGCAGATCCAGTTCGGCGGAGATCGCAGCGGCCCGCTCCGCCGAATCGCGGAGGTCCGGCCGAAGCGCGATGCCGACGCTGCGATAGGCGTTGCGTTCGGTGGCGACGGCGGGCACCGCGACCGGAACCTCCGCGCCGAGAGCATCGTCCACCTGCAGGAATTCGGCCAGAGCCGGGCCGATCGCGGTCAGTGCCGCGACCGTGACGGTTCCGACACGACGCAGATCGCCGGCATCGAACACGAGGGTCCGCACCGACCGGCGGCGGCCGGGTGCGGTGTTCACCGCGACCAACGCACACCCCGGCGCCGGCGGCGGCACGGACGGTCCGGCGAGTTCCTGTTCGGCACGGCCCGCGCGCACCCCGTCGGCGACCACTCCGACGATCTGCCCGGGCAGTTTCACCGCAGCCCGCGTAAGCATCCCCAGCGTGGACGGCGCGGACGGCGGTTCGGTGTGCGAGGGTGCGTTCGTCCCGAACAGGGCACGCGCGAGCGCGGACGCGCGCATTCCGTCGGCGAACGCGTGCGAGATCTGCAGGACCGCGAGCAGGGCCGGGCCGTCTCCTCCGGGTGCGTCGGTCACGTCGGTGATCAGGTGCAGCCGCCACGGTGAGACGCGGATGTCGACGCTGGTCTCGACGATCGTGCCGAGCAGGGCGGTCACCGCGGCCCAGCCGCCACCGGTGTGTGTCGCGAAGTGATCGTCGCCGATGTCGCGGCCAGTCCAGTACGGGTAGTCGAGCAGGCCGGGAACGTCGACGGCCCGCACGCGTAGATCACCGATCCCGGCCGCCCGAACGGCGACGTCGGCGACCACCCGTTCGACCGGCACGGCCGGTGCGTCGAAGCAGTACACGAGGAACTGATCGCTGGGCAGGCGGTCGGCGAGCCAGTCGCGGCGGGCGTCGGTCGGATACATCTGCATGCCCGTCAGTGTGCCGACCGGGTAGAAATGGCGCATGACCACCCATGCGCCGAACCCCGATGCGCCGAACCCCGATCTGCCGAACCCCGACCCGACCGACCCGTACCGCTGGCTCGAGGACGTCACCGGCGAGCAGCAACTCGACTGGGTGCGGGCCCGCAACGGGCGCACCGTCGACGAATACACCCACACCGACGAGTTCGAGACGTTGCAGTCCCGGATCCGGGAGGTACTCGACACCGATGCGCGCATCCCCTACGGGCGCCGCCGCGCGGACTACATCTACAACTATTGGCGGGACGCGCGGCATGTGCGCGGGTTGTGGCGGCGCACCACCGTCGAGCAGTACGCGCTCGACGCCCCCGAGTGGGATGTGCTCGTCGACCTGGACGCACTCGCCGAACTGGAGGGCGAGAACTGGGTGTGGTCGAGCGCGCAGGTGCTGCGGCCGGGTCAGACGCGCGCCCTGATCGGATTGTCGCGGGGCGGCGCGGACGCCACCGTCGTCCGCGAATTCGATATCGAGACAAGACAGTTCGTGTCCGGACCGGACAGTTTCGAACTGCCGGAGGCGAAAACGGACATCGGGTGGATCGACGCCGACACGGTGTATGTGGGTACCGATCTCGGTGACGGCTCCCTCACCGATTCGGGATATCCACGGATCGCGCGGCGCTGGCGGCGCGGCACCCCGGTCGGCGAGGCGCCGATCGTGTTCGAAGGCAAGCAGACCGACGTGGCGGTGTCCGCGTCGTACGACCGCACCCCCGGATACGAACGCACCTTCGTCGAACGGGCCCTGGATTTCTACACCGCCCACCGGTTCGAGCTGACCGACGGCGGTGAACTGGTGAAACTGGAGGTGCCGGACGACGCCGGTGCCGGCGTCTACCGCGACCATCTGCTGGTACGCACCCGGTCGCCGTGGCTGGGCCATCCGGCCGGCACCCTGTTGGCCGCGAACTATCCGGCGTTCCTGGCCGGTGCACGCGATTTCACGGTGCTGTTCACCCCCGACGAGCACACCTCGCTCGAGCAGTACGTGTGGACGCGCGACCATCTGCTGATCGTGCTCCTGCGCGATGTGCAGACCGAGGTCCGGGTGCTCACACCGGGTCCGGGCGGGTGGGAGGACCGACCACTCGACGGTGTTCCGCCGGCGACGTCCACGTCGATCATCGACGTCGATCCGCTCGAGGGTGACGACTTCTTCCTCAACTCCAGCGGTTTCACCGTGCCCGCCACGCTGCTGTCGGGCACCGTCGGGGAACCGATTGCGTCGATCAAGCAGGCACCGTCGTTTTTTGATACCGAGAACATCTCCGTCACACAGTATTTCGCGACATCGGACGACGGAACCCGAGTGCCGTACTTCGTGGTGGGCAGCAACACGAGCACCCCGTCGCCTACCTTGCTGTACGGCTACGGCGGGTTCGAGAACTCGATGGTGCCCGCCTACAGCGGCGGCGTCGGCCGGGCCTGGCTCGAACGCGGCCACACCTACGTGATCGCGAACATCCGCGGCGGCGGAGAGTACGGCCCCACCTGGCACACCCAGGCACTGAAGGAGAACCGGCACAAGGTGTTCGAGGACTTCGCCGCGGTCGCGAAGGACCTCGTCGCACGCGGTGTCACCACCGCCGAGCAACTCGGCATCCAGGGCGGCAGCAACGGCGGCCTGCTGATGGGTGTGATGCTCACCCGCTATCCGTCGCTGTTCGGGGCGATCGTGTGCCAGGTGCCGCTGCTGGACATGAAGCGGTACCACCTGCTGCTCGCGGGCGCGTCGTGGATGGCCGAGTACGGCGACCCCGACAACCCCGACGAGTGGGCGTTCCTGCGCGAGTACTCGCCGTACCAGAACACCGACCCCGACGCGACGTACCCGCCGATCCTGATCACCACGTCCACCCGCGACGACCGGGTGCATCCCGGGCACGCACGCAAGATGGTCGCGCTGCTCGAGGAACAGGGCCACCAGGTGTGGTACTACGAGAACATCGAGGGCGGCCACGGGGGTGCGGCGGACAACGCGCAGGCCGCGTTCAAATCCGCACTGACATTCACCTTCCTCGAACAGACCCTGTAGTTCAGCGGTCGTGGAGCCAGTCGACGACCCGGTCCACGATCTCCGCATTGTCGCGGATCCAGCCGTTGTGCCCGAGCGGCCGGTCCAGATGCCACGTGGTGATCGCGGCGGCCGGCAGCTTGTCGAGCAGGTGCCCGGCCGCCGCGACCGGGGTCAGGTCATCGTTCTCGACGGTGATCGACAGAACCGGCAGGGTCAGTCTCGCGAGCCGCTCCTCGTAGTCGATATCGGCACCCGACGGTTCGAAACGCCCACTGCGCGCCAGACGCGCCCAGTCGGAGATCAGCACGCGGGACTGCGGTCCGAATCCGGCAACGTGGAGCGTGCCGCCGGGCCAGAACCCGGCAACGCTCGCCGTGATCGACATGGCCGCGGACCCGAGCAGCACTCCGGGTCCGCGGACACCGCGGAAGTGCCGGTAGTAGGGGGTTCCGGAGGCCACGAGGATCAGTCCGCCGAGCCTGCCGCGAATCCGTGAGGCGTAGAGCGCACCGAGCTGACCCCCCATCGAGTGCCCCAGCAGATAGGGCGTCGAATCCGGGAACCGTTCGCGCACCACCTCGAACATCGCGGGGAAGTCGACGGACACCAGTTCGTGGTAGCCGTAGCCGCTGTCGGGGCCGGGACGGGGCCTGCTGTCACCCTGACCGCGCAGTTCGCAGATCGCGGCGTCGATACCGCGCTCGGCCAGCGCCTGCGCGAACGGCTCGTAGTAGCCGCCGGGGATGCCGAGCCCCGGAACGAGAACGACCACGATGCGCGCCGTGTCCCGTCGCGACTCGTGGTCGTGTTCGGGCCCGGGAAACAATCGGACCGGTGTGGTGGTGGCATCCGGCAGTTGGATCGGTACGGTTTCCACCGCTTCAGCGTAGGTCGTGTGCCGGGTCGCGGTCCGGTGGTTGCGATGCGTCCGCGCCCTCGCTCGGTGCCGCCGGGGTGAATCCGGCGGCGTCGAGCGCTGCCTCGGTCAGGGACCGTCCGAGTTCGATCATCTCGGCGGCCTTGTGGAAGTCGAGACTGCGGCACGCGCTACGCGGCACCTCGACCAGAACATCCGGTGGATATGCGGCCAGTTGATGCCGCGCCAGCGCCGATTGCATGATGTCGATCGACCGGCTCATCACCGCGACCCGGCCCAGTTTCGGCGCGGCGACCCCGCCGGACGCCGCGGGGTCGGCGTCGAGTTCGGTGCGATCCGGGCCGTCCACCATCTCCGGGTCGATCGTATCCGGGTCGGCCGTTGCCACCCCGGCACCGAACCTGCCCACCACCGACCGGACGATGTCACGTTCGAGCAGAAACCCGGCGCTGCGACGGAAACGGCCGATCCACTCCTCGGTCGGGCGCGGTTCGGCGCTGACGTTCTCCGGCGACGAAAGCCCGCCGCGAACCTCGCCGCCGAGACTGATCCCGATCGTGAGATCCGACGCGAGCGCCACGGTCGGGGCGACCGGAAGCGGAGCGAGAGTACCGCCGTCGGTGAGCACCCGGCCGTTGAGGACCGCCGGCGTGATCACTCCCGGAATCGCGATCGACGCGCGGATCGCGACGTCGAGCGGTCCGCGCTGAAACCACACCGGCCGGCCCGCCGCCAGGTCCGTCGCGACCGCCGTGAACGGGACCGGCAGGTCCTCGATCAGCACATCGCCGAGGATCTCCCGGACCCGGGCGAGCACCTTCTCACCGTGGATCGCACCGGGGGCGCTCATCGACACGTCCAACAACCGCACCACGTCGAGTTGGGTCAGGGTCAACGCCCAGTCGGTGTACTCGTCGAGTTTCCCCGCCGCGAACAAGCCACCGACGAGCGCGCCCATCGACGATCCGGCGATGCCCGCGATCGCGAAGCCGCGCGCGGTGACGGCCCGAATCGCCCCGATGTGCGCGTATCCGCGTGCTCCCCCACTGCCGAGTGCGAGCGCGACTCGTTTCGGTTCGACCATGCCGTCGACGGTACCGCGCACGGTCCTCGACGAACCCCGACCCGAAAGTTCAGGGTGCAGATGGGTGTCTCACCCGATGCGCCCGAGGCGCCGGTGACGACACGATGGAACCACCATGCGAACACAGCCCACTTTCCGTTCGCACCAACATCTTTCGAAGGGATTCCCGATGCGCATCACCGCTACTGCCACCGCTGCAGCATGTGCCACGGCCGTTGCTCTTCTCCTCGGGGGCGGCACCGCAATCGCCGAGGCCGCGCCGGACGTGGTCGGCATGAACGAGGGCGCCGCCCTCGCCACGCTCGACGCGGAGGGCGTGCCGTACTCGGTCGTCAACCGATCCGGTAGTGCGATGACCGACTGCCGGGTCACCGAGCAGCGGGATCGTGGCTACCGCACTGAGGTCGACATGGTGTACGACCACGACGACAACGAGTTCGACCGCGTCGAGACCCAGGTCTGGCAGGGCGTCGGACTGACGGTGGTGTGCAACTGACCGGTCCGGGCGGCGACGTCCGCCGCACCGTGAGACGACCACCCGCCGCGATTCCGGGCAATCCGGGACCGGCGGGTTTAGTCTGACCGCATGATGCGACTTCTCGCGACCGCGGTCATCGCCTTGATCGCCAATGCGATCGCCCTCATCGTCGGGGCGTGGGTGCTCCCCGACATGTCCCTCACCACGCTGGCGTTCGTCATCGCCGTGGTGATCTTCACGGTCGTCTCCGTCGTCATCGACCCGTTGATCCGTCAGGTGTCGATGACGAAGGCGCCTGTGTTGCTCGGCAGCAGCGCGCTCGTGTCGACGCTGGTCGCGCTGATCGTCACCGCGTTGATCAGTGACGGATTGCAGATCAGTGGCATCGGTACGTGGATCCTGGCGACGGTGATCGTGTGGGCGGTGTCGGTGATCGCCCGCCTGCTGCTGCCGATGCTGATCTTCAAGAAGACGCTCGCCGCCCGTAAGTAGTCACCCCGAGACGAAAGATCCGGGTCGGAATCGGGGGTTCACCCGATGTGCCTCGGCGCCGGCGGCGGCAGGCTGAGTGCATGACATTCGACAGCAATTCCACGCCCCGTCCCTTCGCCCGTTCCCGCTCGCAGCGCATGCTCGGTGGTGTGTGCGGCGGCCTCGCCGAGTACTTCGACATCGATGTGAACCTGGTTCGCGCGGGCGTTGTCGTCGCCGCCTTCGTCACCGGTGGTGGTGCCGTACTGGTCTACCTCGCACTGTGGATGTTGTTGCCGGAGTGACAGAACGGGCGAAGCCCGATCCCACGAACGTGGGATCGGGCTTCGCGCGAACGGGTGGGCGGACTCAGAAGTCCATGCCGCCCATGCCACCGGTCGGATCGCCGACGGGAGCGCCTGCCTTCTCCGGCTTGTCGGCGACAACGGCCTCGGTGGTGAGGAACAGCGCCGCGATGGACGCCGCGTTCTGCAGCGCCGAGCGGGTGACCTTGACCGGGTCGTTGATGCCTGCCTCGAGCAGGTCGCCGTACTCGTTGGTCGCGGCGTTGAGACCGTGACCGGCGGGCAGGTTGCGAACCTTCTCGGCGACGACGCCGGGCTCGAGGCCCGCGTTGAACGCGATCTGCTTGAGCGGAGCTTCGAGGGCGACGCGAACGATGTTCGCACCGGTGGCCTCGTCACCCTCGAGCTTGAGCTCGTCGAGAGCCGGAGCGGCCTGCAGCAGCGCCACGCCGCCACCGGCGACGATGCCCTCTTCGACGGCAGCCTTCGCATTGCGGACGGCGTCCTCGATGCGGTGCTTGCGCTCCTTGAGCTCGACCTCGGTCGCGGCGCCGGCCTTGATGACCGCGACACCGCCGGCCAGCTTGGCCAGACGCTCCTGCAGCTTCTCACGGTCGTAGTCCGAATCCGACGCCTCGATCTCGGCGCGGATCTGGTTGACGCGACCGGCGATGGCGTCGGGATCGCCCGCGCCCTCGACGATGGTGGTCTCGTCCTTGGTGACGACGACCTTGCGGGCCTGGCCGAGCAGCTCGAGACCGGCGGTCTCGAGGGACAGGCCGACCTCTTCGCTGACGACCTCGCCACCGGTGAGGATGGCGATGTCGGCGAGCTGGGCCTTGCGGCGGTCGCCGAAGCCCGGAGCCTTGACGGCGACGGACTTGAAGGTGCCGCGGATCTTGTTCAGAACCAGGGTGGACAGAGCCTCACCCTCGACATCCTCGGCGATGATGACCAGCGGCTTGCCGGACTGGATGACCTTCTCGAGCAGCGGCAGCAGATCCTTGACCGTGGAGATCTTGGAGCTGACGAGCAGGATGTAGGCGTCCTCGAGGACGGCTTCCTGACGCTCGGCGTCGGTCGCGAAGTAGAGGGAGATGTAGCCCTTGTCGAAGCGCATGCCCTCGGTCAGCTCGAGCTGGAGGCCGAAGGTGTTGGACTCCTCGACGGTGATGACGCCTTCCTTGCCCACCTTGTCGATGGCCTCGGCGATGAGCTCACCGATCGCGGGGTCACCGGCGGAGATTCCGGCGGTGGCAGCGATCTGTTCCTTGGTCTCGACTTCCTTGGCGGTGTCGAGCAGCTTGGCGGTGACGGCCTCGACGGCCTTCTCGATGCCGCGCTTCAGACCCAGCGGGTTGGCGCCGGCAGCGACGTTGCGCAGTCCTTCACGGACGAGCGCCTGTGCGAGGACGGTGGCGGTGGTGGTGCCGTCGCCAGCGACGTCGTCGGTCTTCTTGGCAACTTCCTTGACCAGCTCGGCGCCGATCTTCTCGTACGGATCCTCGAGCTCGATCTCCTTGGCGATGGACACACCATCGTTGGTGATCGTGGGAGCGCCCCACTTCTTCTCGAGCACGACGTTGCGACCCTTGGGGCCCAACGTCACCTTGACAGCGTCGGCGAGGCTGTTCAGGCCACGCTCGAGGCCGCGACGGGCCTCTTCGTCGAACGCGATGATCTTGGCCATTGCGAAGTGATCCTCCGGATATCGGGGTGACACCTGGGACGGCCGCTCGTCGGGACGCCCCGTTTTCCTGCCTTCGGCCGGAACCAGTGCCCGCGACGGACGACCGGGGGTGTCGATATTCCCGGTCTCACCGATCCAGCCTGGCACTCGCTCGTGATGAGTGCCAACTGCATTTTTAGCACTCGGGTGTGGCGAGTGCAAGGCTCGCCACACCCGTTCGTGCCGCGACGATCAGCGTTGCGTGGACCCAACGCCGACCGCGCACCACTGACCGGACCCGGTATTGACGGCGAACGACTGCGCGCCGACACAGGTCACGCCGGTCTCGTCGGCGGTCGCGCCCGCACCCCAACCCGCGAGCGACAACGTGATCACCGACGGACCCTGCGCCGACGAATGACTCAATCCGCCACCGAGCGCGTAGGCGAACGACCGCCCACCGTCCCGCGCCGCGCTGAGAGCAGTGCCGAATCCGGTTGCCTGCGCCTCGGACGCGCCGCCCACCCGCGCGACCGATACCGCGGTGCCGCTGTCCGATGCCGCCGCGCGGGCGGTGCTGCCGACATCTGCGGTGGCACCACAACTCGCGGTGTCCGACACGAGAATCTGATTGTCCGACGGCGGTGACATGCACGTCACCGGCGCCGCCGTCGCGGTACCGACACCGAGCAGGGATGCGGCCGCCACACCGAGGGCGGCGACCACCCCGGCCCGCGCCACCCGACGGACGGAGCGAACCGAGCGAACGGAACGAACGGAACGATTGAACAAGTGCGACTCCTCGAGATACTGATTCGACCGAATCTGCTGCGACCGGAGGCGATTCCCCCGGGCGCGAGAGTATCCCGCCGCAACCACCCCGCCCCGAGTGGGCCGGATCACAACGTCCCTCAGCCGGCCTGCGGCGACAGCGTGTCCAGCAGGCCCGGTAGATCCGCGACCGAATCGACGACGTGGTCGGGCCGGTCGACCGCCAGATCGAGCACCGACTGACGGAATTTGCCGGTGCGTACGAGCACGCCGATCATCCCGAGCCGCTGCCCGGGAATCACCTCGGCGCCCAGGTCGTCACCGACCACGACCATGCGGTCCGCGTCGAGACCCATCAACTCCGCTGCCTCGAGAAAACCCTGCATCGAGGGCTTCCCGACGGCGACGACACTGCGCCCGGTCAACTCTTCCAGTCCGGCCAGGTAGGTGCCGGTGTCGATGCGCAGACCGTCCGACGCCTGCCACGCACCACCCCGGTGCATCGCGACGACCGGCACACCGTCGAGCATCAATTCCGCGACCCGGCTGAGCGCCCGATGCGTGAACCCCTCCCCCGCGCCCCCGAGGACGACGACCTCCGGATCGTCGTCGTCACGGACGATGCCGGCGAGATCCGCATCGATGTCACCGTCGCCGAGCACCCAACACCGGCGACCCGGATAGGTCTGCCGCAAGTACTCGGCGGTGAGCGACGCCGCGGTGACGATTTCGTTCTCGTCGACGGGCATCCCCAGTTCGGTGAGCCTGTCCGCGATCTCGGCGCGGGTGCGTGAGGTCGTGTTGGTGAGGAACGCGCGTGCCAGGCCGCGCTCGCGTAGATCCGCGAGGACGGCGGCGGCCCCCGGGACGGGGTCCCAGGACACGACGATCACGCCTTCGATATCGAACAGGACCCCGTCCACGCAGCTCATGACGCGAGCCTATCGGGCGCCTCACGCCTCTCAGGAAAGGCCGCGGGCCAACTGGTCGGCGAGCAGCCGCGCGAACCGAGCCGGATCGTCGAGTTCACCGCCCTCGGCGAGCACCGCCGTCCCGTACAGCAGTTCCGCGGTCTCGGCGAGCGCCGGATCGTCGCTGCGCTGCGCGTGTGCGGTACGCAGACCGGTCACCAGCGGATGCTCCGGATTCACCTCCAGGATGCGCTTCATCGGCGGCAACGCCTGACCCGACGCCCGGTACATCCGCTCGAGGGCGGGCGACATGCTGAACGTGTCACCGACGACGCACGCCGGGGAGGTCGTCAACCGCGAGGACAGACGCACCTCCTTGATGTGCTCGTCGAGCGTGTCCTTCAGCCATTCGAGCAGACCGGCGAAGTCCTTCTCCTTCTCCTCGCGGTCCGCCTCGGCGGCCTTCTTCTCGTCCTCGCTGTCGAGATCCACCTCCCCTTTCGCGATCGAGCGCAGCGGCGTGCCGTCGAATTCGGGTACCGACGAGGCCCACACCTCGTCGACCGGGTCGGTGAGCAGCAGCACCTCGATGCCCTTGGCCCGGAATGCCTCCATGTGCGGGGAGTTCTCGAGTTGCTGCCGCGACTCGCCGGTCAGGTAGTAGATGCCCTCCTGCCCGTCCTTCATCCGCTCGACGTACTCGGCGAGCGTCGTCTGGCTGTCCGTGCTCTCCGTGGAGTCGAACGAGGACAGGGCCAGCAGGGTCTCGCGGTTGTCGTTGTCGGCGATCAGGCCCTCCTTCACGACCCGGCCGAACTCGGTCCAGAACGTGCGGTACTTGTCGCGATCGGTCGCGAGCAGATCCTTGATCGTGGACAGCACCTTCTTGGTGAGTCGACGCCGGATCGCCCGGATCTGGCGGTCCTGCTGCAGGATCTCGCGGGAGACGTTGAGCGAGAGGTCCTGCGCGTCGACGACGCCCTTGACGAAGCGCAGGTACTCCGGCATCAGCTCTTCGCAGTCGTCCATGATGAAGACCCGCTTGACGTACAACTGGACACCGGAGCGGTGTTCACGCTGGAACAGGTCGAACGGCGCCTGCGACGGAATGAACAGCAGCGCCTGGTATTCGAAGGTGCCCTCGGCCTTCATCGGGATGATCTCGAGTGGTTCGTCCCAGGCGTGGGCGACGTGCCGGTAGAACTCGTTGTACTCGTCGTCGGACACCTCGTCCCTGGAACGGGCCCACAAAGCCTTGCCCGAGTTGAGGGTTTCGGTGTCGACGACCGTCTCCACGATCGGTTCGCCGCCGTCCTCGGCGGGGGTGGTCTTCGTCCGCTCGACCTCCATCCGGATCGGCCAGGCGATGAAGTCCGAGTACTTCTTGACGATTTCGCGCAGCTTGCTCGGCGAGGTGTAGTCGAACAGGTGGTCGTCGGCGTCCTCCGGCTTGAGGTGCAGGGTGACGGCGGTGCCCGGCGGCACGTCCTCGACGGTGGCGATCGTGTACGTCGACTCGCCCCCGGATTCCCAGCGGGTACCCGTCTCGTGCCCGGCCCGGCGGGTGACGAGGGTGACGTTGTCGGCGACCATGAACGCCGAGTAGAAGCCGATGCCGAACTGGCCGATCAATTCTTCCGACGCGGCGGCGTCCTTCGCGTCCTTCAGCTTGCGGCGCAGTTCGCCGGTACCGGACTTGGCGAGTGTGCCGATGAGGTCGATCACCTCGTCACGGGACATGCCGATGCCGTTGTCGCGGATGGTGAGGGTGCGCTTGTCCGTGTCGACGTCGAGTTCGATGTGCAGATCGGACGTGTCGGCCTGCAGGTCCTTGTCATGGAACGATTCGAGCCGCAACTTGTCCAGCGCGTCGGACGCGTTGGAGACGAGTTCGCGCAGGAACGTGTCCTTGTTCGAATAGATCGAATGGATCATCAGGTCCAGCAGTTGCCGGGCCTCCGCCTGGAACTCACGCTGTTCGACGTGTGTGGTCATATCCGTCCCCTTCGACGCAGAACTTGTCTCGACGCAGAACTAGCCTTCTAGTTCCTTCTAGCCGACCGTCGAGTTTAGCGATGAATCGTGTGCCGTTGT
>NZ_JBAQXC010000083.1:0-18343 GCF_049299235.1 Rhodococcus sp. (in: high G+C Gram-positive bacteria)
ACCCACGATGGGGGCGAGTTCGTCGAACGGCACCCCGAACATGTCGTGCAGCACGAACGCGAGCCGTTCGGCCGGTGTCAGCGAGTCGAGCACCACCATCATCGCGATACCGATCGAATCGGACAGCAGTGCTTCGTCTTCGGGTGCGGGATCGGCGGAACCGGGGAGATCGCGGAGTGGTTCGTCGAAGTCCACCTCGTTGCGCGTGGTGCGTGAGCGCAGCATGTCCAGGCACACTCGGCTCGTTACCGTCGTCAGCCAGCCGCTCAGGTTCTCGATCGAGCTCGCGTCGGACCGGCTCAGACGTAGCCACGCCTCCTGCACAGCGTCCTCCGCTTCGGCGGCGGAGCCGAGCATGCGGAATCCGACTGCGCGCAACCGGTCACGATGGGCTTCGAACTGCGTCGCCAAAACTTCTTCGCTCACTGCTGTCACATTCTTCCGTCGGCATCCGTCGAAGGGGTGACGAACGAAAAGAACCGGATGTGACAGGAGAAGACGATGAAGGCACGGATGGCAAGCCCGGCGACGGTGCTCCCCGGCACGATGGACGCGGTGCTCGCGGTGAACAAGACCCTGGAGAACACCGGGCTACCTGTCGGGACGGTGCATCTGGTGCACCTGAGGGCAAGTCAGATCAACGGCTGCAGCTTCTGCGTCGAGATGCATTCGCGGGAGGCGCTCGACGACGGTGACAGCCCCGACCGGATCTTCGCCGTGTCGGCGTGGCGCGAATCGCGCCGGTTCACCGACGCAGAACGCGCGGCACTGGCGCTGACCGAGGCGGCCACCCGCATCGCCGACCGCCCCAATGCCGTCTCCGACGAGGTATGGGACGCCGCGGCCGATCACTACGACGAAAGGCAACTCGCGGCGCTGACGATGCACATCGCCATGATCAACATGTGGAACCGGCTCAATGCGACCGTCCGACAGCCTGCGGGCGTGGCTCCCCGGGACTGAGATCGGCGTCGGGGCACGACAAACGCGCGGGACGAATGTATCCCTCGATCGATTGAATCGACCGAGGGATACATTCGCTCCGAAAATGCGCCGGAAACCGCGGCGTTACAGGCCGGGACGCTTGCCGACCGTCAAAGTGACCTCGCCGGTGCCTGCGAAGAAGTCGTTGCCCTTGTCGTCGACGACGATGAACGCGGGGAAGTCCTCGACCTCGATCTTCCAGACCGCTTCCATGCCGAGTTCCTGGTATTCGACGACCTCGACCTTCTTGATGCAGTCGAGGGCCAGCCGAGCCGCGGGGCCGCCGATGGAACCGAGGTAGAAGCCGCCGTGCGTGTTGCACGCGTCGGTGACCTGCGTGGACCTGTTGCCCTTCGCGAGCATCACCATCGACCCGCCGGCCGCCTGGAACTGCTCGACGTACGAGTCCATGCGGCCCGCGGTGGTCGGCCCGAACGAGCCGGACGCCAGACCCTCGGGGGTCTTGGCCGGGCCCGCGTAGTACACCGGGTGATCACGCAGGTATTGCGGCATCTCCTCACCGGCATCGCGGCGTTCCTTGATCTTGGCGTGCGCGATGTCGCGGGCCACGACCAGCGGGCCGGTCAGGGACAGGCGGGTTTTGACGGGGTGTTTGGACAGTTCGGCGAGGATCTCCGGCATCGGTCTCGTCAGGTCGATCTTGACGGCGGCGCCCTTGCCGGTGCCCGACACTCCTGCGGTCTCGGCGTCGAGTTCGGAATCGGTGATCTCCGGCAGGAAGCGGCCGGGGTTGAACTCGAGCTGCTCGAGGAACACGCCCTCGGCGGTGATCTTCGCCTTCGCCTGCCGGTCCGCCGAGCAGGACACTGCGATCGCCACCGGCAGTGACGCACCGTGGCGGGGGAGGCGGATCACGCGGACGTCGTGGCAGAAGTACTTGCCGCCGAATTGCGCGCCGATGCCGATCTTCTGGGTGAGTTCGAAGACCTTCTTCTCGAGTTCGTGGTCGCGGAAGCCGCGGCCGGTGATCGCACCCTCGGTCGGCAGTTCGTCCAGGTAGTGCGCGGACGCGTACTTCGCGGTCTTGACCGCGAACTCGGCGGAGGTGCCGCCGACGACGATCGCCAGGTGGTAGGGCGGGCACGCGGCTGTGCCGAGCGACCGGATCTTGGCCTCGAGGAACTGCATCATCGAGTCCGGGTTCAGGATGGCCTTCGTCTCCTGGTACAGGTACGACTTGTTGGCCGATCCGCCGCCCTTGGCCATGAACAGGAACTTGTAGGAGTTCTCGTGGCCCTTCGCGGTGTCCGCGTACAGCTCGATCTGTGCGGGCAGGTTGTTGCCGGTGTTCTTCTCCTCCCACATGGTGAGGGGAGCGTTCTGCGAGTAGCGCAGGTTGAGTTTCGTGTACGCGTCGTACACGCCACGCGCGATCGATTTCTCGTCGTCGCCGGGGGTGAGTACCTGCTGGCCGCGCTTGCCCATGACGATCGCGGTGCCGGTGTCCTGGCACATCGGCAGCACGCCTGCCGCGGCGATGTTCGCGTTCTTCAGGAGGTCCAGGGCCACGAACTTGTCGTTGTTCGACGCTTCCGGGTCGTCGAGGATGCTCGCGAGCTGCTTCAGGTGATCCGCGCGCAGATAGTGCGAAATGTCGTGCAGTGCGGTCTCGGTGAGCAGGCGAAGGGCCTCGGGTTCGACCTTCAGGAAGGTGCGGCCGTCGGGTCCGTCGACGGTGGACACCCCGTCGTTGGTCAGCAGCCGATACTCGGTGGGGTCTTCCCCGATCGGCAGCAGGTCCTCGTAGACGAAGTCGGCCATTGTGTCTCCTGGAGAGGGGCTGATGTCGGCTAACAGGCTAGTCCCGTCGGCGCAAGGTCTTGACAACGGGGCGTGTGACCCAGGCGCTCCACGCCGATGCGGTGATCTGCATCACCGAGTCTTTCGGGGCGCTGAATACCGGATGACGGCAGCGTGACGCGCATCATGCCGGACCGGAAACTCGATCCGTACACTCATAAGGATGCTGCTTGCGAACATGTCCGGCGGAGTCGCCGTCGGTCTCGGACGACTGCGCCGTGCCCACGCCTGGCTCGACGTACTCGTTGTCGTGGCCGTCCTCGTCGCCACCAATATGGTCGCCCACTTCACGACGGTATGGGCATCCATCGCGACTGTGCCCATCGCGGCACTCGTGCTCGTCGCGATGATGCGGCACCGCGGGATGCGGTGGTCGGAGCTGGGACTGTCGCCGCGGCACTGGAAGCGCGGCACGCTCTACTCCGTCGGAGCCGTCGGCATCGTCCTCGCTGTCGTCGCCATCGGGATCGCCCTGCCGTTCACCCGCCAGTTCTTCCTGTCCGAGCGGTACGCCACGATCTCCGGAGCTCTCGTCGCGTCGATGATCGTGATTCCACTGCAAACCGTGATCCCCGAAGAGCTCGCGTTCCGCGGGGTTCTACACGGGGCGCTCGAACGCGCGTGGGGTGCTCGCGGTGTCTTCGCCGCCGGATCGTTGCTGTTCGGTCTGTGGCACATCGCGTCGTCGTTCGGCCTGACCTCCGGAAACGCCGGCCTGACCGCGGTCCTCGGTGGTGGCATCTGGGGTCAAATCCTCGGTATCACCGGTGCGGTGGTCGCGACCGCAGCCGCCGGATTCGTCTTCACGTGGCTGCGGCGGCGCAGCGGCAGCATCCTGGCGCCCATCGCGCTGCACTGGTCGCTCAACGGTGCAGGCGCACTCGCGGCCGCCCTGGTATGGCACGTGACGGTCGCCTGAGGGCTCGTCGCGGACGCAAGCCCGCAGTGGCCGCACAGGTGTGAGTCAGTCTTCCGGGTTCTCCACCCAATGCCCGTACGGCGGCGGTCCCTCACTCTGCAGTTGCACCCCGAACACGTGCGAGTGCTTCCACACGTAGCCGTGCAGCACATGTTCCTCGGAAGTTGTCGTGTTCACGACGACGATGTCGCCGCTCGTGCGTTCCTCGAGGACGAAGCCGTTGTCGCGGCTGTCCAGAACCCACCATTTCGCAGTGCTCATGATCGGTGCCCTCCGGATCCGGTTCACGATGAGGTGGCTCGACGCTACCGCGCAGCGCCACCGCGCGAACCGGGTTCGGCCGGTTCACCTGCCGAGCAACAGACGGGAGGTCGCGTCATCGGCGGGATAGAACGCCTCGATCGCCAATTCCGACACCGTGACATCGAGTGGCGTTCCGAACAGTGTGGTCGTGCTGAGCAGTGACAGTTCGTCGCCGCCGGCCCGCAGCCGCAGCGGAACAACAAGCGTCGCGGCGCTGTCGTCACGGCTGGTACTGCCGTCGTATCCGGCGTGCGGGTAGCCCTCGAGTTCGTCGAGCAGGCGCATCAGTTCGGGATCGGCGGTGGCCGCGATCTGGTGTCGCAGTCGGGCCAGGAGGTGGCTCCTCCACTGCGGGAGATTGATGATCCGCGGTGCCAGACCACCCGGATGCAGTGTCAAACGCAGCACGTTCACCGGCGGTTCGAGCAGCGCGGGCGCGCAGTCGGTGACGAATGCGGCGATGGCGTCGTTCGCGTCGATCATCGTCCAGTGCCGGTCCACGATCAGCGCGGGAAACGGCATGTGCGAGGTCAGGATCCGGCCGATGGCCTCGGACACCACGGCCATCGGCACATCGCCGAACCGATGTTCCGGATATGCCGGTGCCAGACCGGCAGACAGGAGCAGCGCGTTGCGTTCACGCAGCGGGAGGTCGAGATGCTCGCTGAGGTCGAGCAACAGCCGGCGCGACGGATTCGACCGTCCGGTCTCGACGAAACTGAGGTGTCGTGCCGACACGCCCGCGAGATTCGCCAGGGCGAGTTGACTGAGCCCGCGGCGTTCGCGCCAGCGCCGTAGCAGGATACCGGCCGATTCGCGCTGCACCGTCGTCATGGGATCGACGCTAGGGCAGCGGTGGAGCCGCCGCCATTACCTCAGTGGTAATCGGTTCCGGCAGGCCGGATCGACCCGTCTTTCGGGTGCGCGAGGGATTCAGCGTCCGTAGCGTTCCAGCCAGATCCTGGCGTCCTCGGGCAGGTTGCCCGCATCCTGTGCCGCGCGGCACCAGCCTTTGGCCATACGCAGGAAGTTCATCGGGTTGTAGGCGTCTTCCTCGTAGCGCCACAAGCCGTCGCCGCCGTAGTGCAGGATCGTGATGTTCGCTGCTGCATGGTGCGAACCGTCGCCCGGATCCTCCATCGGGTTGTCGATCTCGGCGATCACCCAGCCGCGGTCGGCATCGACGACGGACCAGTTTGCGGGGAACGCGGTCATCCGGTTACCGGGGAACGCCCCCATCGTGCGAACCACCCACTCGTGGATCGCGGCGCGGCCCTCGAACCGGCCGTAGGCGTGTTCGTAGTAGGCGGCATCCTCGGTGAATCGGTTCGCGAACAGGCCCCAGTCGCCGGTCCGCTGCGCGTCGGTGGACGCCTGCTGATACAGCGCGAACGCATCCTCGAGTTCGCTGTGACTCCACCCCATCGCGCGTTTCCTTCCACAGTCGATACGCCGACGACCCGGCGTGGCCTGCGTCACTATCGCACGGCTGGTCCGGTTCCGTCGTTTCCCTCCCGGGTGGTGGGAGTGCCGAGGTTCGGCTGCCGCAGAAACAATCCGCTAGGGTGGGTCCGACGTGCAGGATCGAGAGCGGTGCGGAGTCGATCCGCACGCGATTGGGGAAGGTGTGCAGCGCCGGAACGTGGTCGGAGCCTCCGCTGGACGCTCGGTCGGTGACGAGGTCGCGTTGCCGCCGTACACGGATCTGCTGTGGCCTACCGTGCAGGCGGTCATCGCGCTCGGTGGGTCCGGCGTCATCGAGGACATCGACGCCGAGGTGCTCGGTCGCGCAGGCCTGCCCGAGACGGTAGGCGCCGTGCTCCACGGTGACGGCCCCGGCACCGAGATCGAATATCGGGTGGCGTGGGCGCGCACATACCTCAAAGGCATGGGTCTGTTGTCGAACACGCGGCGCGGGGTGTGGAGCGTGACCGACCGGGGGCGGGCGGTGCGTGAATCCGAGATCAAGCCCATGCAGGTGGCGTACACCGCGGAGAAGCGCCGCAAGCGACTGGTCCGTGCCGCGTCGTCGGGTGCTCAGATTGTGCCGCTGGTGGCCGCACCCGACGATCCCGAACTCTGGCGCGAACCGATTCTGTCCGCGGTCACGGAACTACCCGCCGACGGCTTCGCCCGGATGGTCGCCTCGGTCCTGCGCGCGGCCGGATTCACCAGCGTGACGATTCCCGCGCCCGGCTCGGTGCCGGACAGCGAACCGGACGACACCGACGCCGCCGTCGAGGGCGCCGGGGTGCTTCGGGTTTCGCTGCTCAGCTTCTCGGTCTTCTTCCGGTTCGTGCGCGGCCCCGAGCGGGCAGGAGCGGACGTCGTCCGGGAGTTCCGTGCCGCGATGGTCGGCCGGGGTGACAAGGGCCTACTGGTCTCCACCGGCTCGTTCACGGACGACGCACGCGCCGAAGCGCACCGGCACGGTGCCCCACCGATCGACTTGATCGACGGCGTAGGCCTGTGCGACCTGCTCAAGGAGCATGGGCTCGGCGTGCGCACCACGGTGCGCACGGTCGAGGACGTCTCGCTGGTGCCGGCGTACTTTGCGGACCTCGCAGGTCGCTGACGTCGCGTCGGTGTGAGCCCGAGGATTGCCGTGTGGCCCCTGTGACAGTTGGGGATGTGGTGCAATACCGGGTGATGCCATCGAAGCCGAACCGGTCCAAGTGAGGTGTGATGAGTCTTTCGCGTCGGAAACTGTTGCGGTACGCGGCGATCGGGTCGGGGGCGGTGTGGCTTTCGGCCGTGGCTGCACCGGGCGTCGCCCAGGGGAGGGAAGTCCTCGGCACCATCGTCGACTATTCGGCGGATGTTCCGTCCCCACAATCGATTCGTGCAGCAGGGCATATCGGAGCGATCCGCTATGTGTCGGATCGGCGGCCCGGAGCCGAGTGGATGCTTGCCAAACCCCTCACCGAATCCGAGGCGACGGACCTGACCGCCGGCGGGCTGGAGGTGGTGTCCTGCTATCAGTTCGGCAAGGCCGAAACCGCCGACTGGCGTGGCGGTTTCGATGCCGGCGTGAAGCACGCGACTCGCGGCCTGGAGTTGCACAGGGCGGCCGGCGGACCCGACGACCGTCCGATCTACGCGTCGATCGACGACAACCCGACGCCGGTGGATTTCGCGACGATGATTGCGCCCTATCTACTCGGCTGGCAGTCGGTGGCGGGCAGGGCGAACACCGGAATATACGCGAACTCCCCGACGATCGACCTCGCGGTCGCGGCACAACTGGGCACGTTCTATTGGCAGCACGACTGGGGCACCCCGAAGGGATACGTGCATCCGCTGGCGAATCTGCACCAACTTCCGGGGCAGAAGGACGCGATCGACGGAATCGGAATCGACGTCAACCATGTGCTCACCGCGGACTACGGGCAGTGGTCTCTCACAGCCGGATAGACGTTTCGGCCGTCAACTCTGGCAATGATGCGCCGGATCGGCCTCGGGCACGCTGACCCTGAGCGCAGGATGTTCGGATTCGGGTGCGCTGTGGGTGCCGCGCCACGCCAGCAACGACCATCGCGACAGTCCGGACAACGCGGAGCCGAGGCTGCCGAACGACAACGACGACAGGGCGGATCCCGCGGAGCCGATCGACCCGATGGACAAGATCGAACCGACGCTGCCGATGGACAGGATCGAATAGGCGGACCCGATGGACAGGACAGAGCCCTCGGAGCGGATCGACAGAATCGATCGGTGTGACGCGGCCGAACGGCGTGCGTCGGTGCCGACGCGACTTCGGAAGCTGTGACCCACGGCTCCTTGTCTACCACGTCGCGAGGGCGGTCGGGAACGGTACGTCGACGCCGAGACCGCCGGGGCGTATGCCACGGCGGTCTCGGTCGAAGGTGCGTTGCGCGTCAGCGCACCGGGATCAGACCGATGGTCGGCAGGAAGGTGCACGAGCGCGCATCCTCGTCAGGCTTCTGGGTGGTGATACCACCCGAGATCACGGCGACGACGTTGCCCGATCCGGTGTCGGCGATCGTGCTGAGCGTGGCCGGTCCGTCCGGGTTGATCTTTGCCTCGCCGGTGAGCGGCTGGGTGCCGGTCCGGCCGTTGGAGACGTTGATCCAGCTCACCGTGAGCGGGGTCTCCTGTGTCGCGGCGAGCGGAGCGGTTCCCAGTGCCGTGAACACGAAACCGGTCTGGCCGACAGCCGGTCCGGGAGGCGGCAGATGCGACGGACCGGCAACCGCCAGTGCCGTGCCGACCGAGTCGGCGGTGTCGCCGACGCAACCCTTGCCGAGGGTCGGGTACAGGAACTGCGTGATCATCACGGTGTTCGGATCCGGGATGTCGGGGCCGCCGCCGCCGCTGCCGTCGAGGAACGTGATGACCCGACTCAGCGTCGCCTTGACGGAGTCGGGCAGCTGCGAGTTCGCGAGCAGATCCTTGGCCTGTGCGAGGAGGTCGTTCTTGCCGTCGTCGGCGATATCGGAGGGGCCTGCGGCGGCGCCGATGATGGCCGGCGCGAGAGACGCGAGCGTCTCGATCTCCGCGGGGTTCGCGACCTGGTTCGTGAGCAGGTCGGTCAGTGTCTCGATGGACAGGTCTGCGGGCACCGCGAAGGGCAGTGCGTCCGTGATCTGGGCCAGTTCGGGAATGGCCGGGGCCGGTGGAAGCGGTTGCGCGACCGCGTGCGTGGGCACGATCAGTCCCGCGGTGGCGGCGAGTGCGCACGTAATGAGCGCCCGTCGCATTCCTCGAGTACGAAGCACTGTTCCCCATCCTTGTCGTTGACGCCCCCGACGGTCTTGCGGGACCACCGCGAGCTTACGGCTCGAGGAGACACTCTATGTAGGCCCCCCGTTCGGTACAAGCCACCGCGCTTGATTTGCGCCGACGGCAGGACCTGCGGGGAGTGTATCCACAGTGCCTTCCGAATGGTGATATCCGGTAGACCGTAACCCGCACCAAGCGTTACAGCTGGGGTTGGAGATAAAATTGTTACTCCTGGGACCAGCGTTTTCGGGCCCCTCCAGCAAGCCGATAGTCTGTATCCCCGGTCCTCGGGTGAGCCAGGGCCCCTCGGATGCACCGGGCCACCCCGGTCGCGCTCGGGTCGACGACGACGGGAGGCCGCGCCGCAGTGCCACGACCTGGCCGGACCATGCGCATTCCGCATTCGCAGCGCTTGTGGTGGTGCGCGGCACTGCTGCTGGTGTCCGTCGGCGCCCGCCTGTCGTGGGGCTTCCTCACCCCCAACGGCCTGAACTTCGTCGATCTGCACGTCTACGTCGACGGCGCAGCGAGCCTCCTCCACGGCAACCTCTACGACTTCACCTATTCGCAGGACACCCCCGACTTCCCGCTGCCGTTCACCTACCCGCCCTTCGCGGCGATGGTGTTCTTCCCCCTGCACTACCTGCCGTTCGGAGTCGTCGGCCTCGCGTGGCAATTACTCACCGTGGTCGCGCTCTACGGCATCGTCCGGATCGCGCTCGAACTACTCGTCGGAACCGAAGCCCGCAACACCCGGTGGACCTGCGTCGCCCTGGCCTGGACCGCGATCGGCGTGTGGACCGAACCGGTCCGGATGACCCTCGACTACGGGCAGGTCAACGTCTTCCTCGTGCTCGGGATCATGGTCGCCGCCCGCAGCGGTCGCTGGTGGGTCTCCGGCGGTCTCGTCGGAATTCTGGCAGGCATCAAACTGACCCCTGCGATTGCGGGACTGTACTTCCTCGCCCGCCGCCGCTGGTCCGCTGCTGCCTTCTCCGCGGTCGTGTTCTTCGCGACCGTCGCACTCAGCGTTCTGGTCCTCGGCGAACAGGCCAGGATGTACTTCACGACGCTCTTCGGTGACGCGGACCGGATCGGCCCCGTCGGATCGGTGTGGAACCAGTCGCTGCGCGGGGCACTGAGTCGAATCGTCGGCCACGACGTCGGCACCGGTCCGCTGTGGCTGATCGCCGTCACCCTGTCCGCCGCGTTGGCCTACGCCGCATGGCGGGCACTCGGCCCCGACGACCGCCTCGGCACCCTCGTCGTCGTCCAACTGTTCGGGCTGCTCATCTCCCCGATTTCCTGGGCCCACCACTGGGTGTGGGTCGTCCCGATGCTGGTGTGGCTCGTGTACGGACCCCTTGCGCAGCGCCGCGGAACCCGCGTCATCGCCGCATGCTGGACGATCACCACGCTCGTCGGGGTGCCCTGGCTGCTCGGCTCCGCACAAGATTCCATCTGGGACATCTCCCGGCCTGCCGTCCTGTCGTGGCTCGGCGCCGTGAACGTCATCGGAGTCCTCGCGGTCTACGCATGGATCATCCACGCCGGACGCACACCACCCGCGGAACCGGTCAGTGCCCTGCCAGCGAATCGATCCGGTGGGCGAGCGCCGGATCCGACGCCGTGATCCCACCCGCCGAATGCGTCGACAGCGAGTAGGTCACCTTCCGCCACCGGATGTCGATGTCGGGATGATGATTCGCCTCCTCGGCGACGTCGGCCACGCGGGAGACCAGCACGATCGCCTCCGGGAACGTCGCCGATTCGATGGTCCGGACCAGGGAATCGCCCACCCGGGACCAGCCCGGCAGTCCGGCGAGGGCAGTGTCGATCTCGATATCGGAGAGCAGTTCGGCCATAACCGATTCTGGGACGATGCAACACGTGACCGCAACGATGAGGAGCAAGGCGATGACCGACAAGCCGAGGGAAGTGGTGGCGGCCGCTCTGTTCCGCGACGGGCGGCTGCTGCTCGCGCAACGCACCCGGCCCGCCGAACTCGCCGGACTGTGGGAGCTTCCCGGCGGCAAGGTGGAACCCGGCGAAACCGTCGAAGAGGCACTGCGCCGCGAACTACGCGAGGAACTCGGCGTCGACGTCTCCGGCGGCGAACGAATCGGGGCGGCAGTACCCCTGCCGGACGGCCGGACACTGTGCGCCTATCGCGTGGAACTGGTTGCGGGAACCCCCGCGCCGCTCGAGCATTCCGCGTTGAGATGGGTCGACGCGGTCCAGCTGGCGACCGTGCCGCTGGTGCCGAACGATCAGGAATGGGTA
Source organism: Rhodococcus sp. (in: high G+C Gram-positive bacteria) (assembly GCF_049299235.1). Classification (GTDB taxonomy): domain Bacteria; phylum Actinomycetota; class Actinomycetes; order Mycobacteriales; family Mycobacteriaceae; genus Rhodococcus. The sequence goes on from NZ_JBAQXC010000083.1 coordinate 11,054, forward strand.
TCCGACCTGCAGGAACATCTCCTACGAACGAGCTAGAACCCACGACGGGCCGACCACCGGCGCGCTCAGGCCGCGCGGGCTGTTTCTGCGCTCAGGCCGCGCGGGCCTTCTCGAGCCGCTTCTTCAGCTCCTTCTTGCTGAGGTCCTCGTGCTCGATCTTCTTCATCCGCATGACCACCACCGGGCACTTGATACACCGGGTCTTCTTGCGGCAGCACTTCTTCTTCGGCGTGAGACCCGCGACCTTGCCCGCCTTGACCTTGCCCATTTGCGTCCCACCTGCGCCTTCCACGGACGTGTTCGCGGTCACCACGACCGTGGAAGGCAGGTTAGCATTCCCTTATTCACCGCATCCGTGTGTCTTTGTGGCCCCTCCAGGGGCCACAAAGACACACGGATGGGACGTGGTGCATATCACGTTCGGGTGGACCGAGCTGGGGTGATGCTGTTTCGTCGGCGCAGGCACTGCCTCGCGGCCTGTAAGATATACGAGGCCGCAGTGCCTGCACGGACCGTTTCCGGTCGCGTCGGGCGACTCGCATTCGCGTCGCGGCCACCGATACGAAACGCCGTACGGGCGAGGTGCCAACCGGGTCCAGTGCCGTGTGGCCGGACTACAGCCAGGAGAGCCATCGCGTGAGCACCGCTGATTTTCGGAACGTCGCCATCGTCGCACACGTCGACCACGGAAAGACCACCCTCGTCGACGCCATGCTGCGCCAGTCGGGCGCCTTCGCCGAACGTGCGGAACTCGTCGACCGGGTCATGGATTCCGGCGACCTCGAGCGCGAGAAGGGCATCACCATCCTCGCGAAGAACACCGCCGTGCACCGTCACCACCAGGATGGTTCGGTGACGGTCATCAACGTCATCGACACTCCCGGCCACGCCGACTTCGGCGGTGAGGTCGAGCGCGGACTGTCGATGGTCGACGGCGTCGTGCTCCTCGTCGACTCCTCCGAGGGCCCGCTGCCGCAGACCCGCTTCGTGCTGCGCAAGGCGCTCGCGGCGTCGCTGCCGGTGATCCTCGTCGTCAACAAGACCGACCGCCCCGACGCGCGTATCGCCGAGGTCGTGGAAGAAAGCCAGACGCTGCTGCTCGACCTCGCTTCCGACCTCGACGACGAGGCCGCCGAAGCAGCAGAGCTCGCCCTCGAGTTGCCCGTCCTCTACGCCTCCGGCCGCGAAGGCAAGGCCAGCCGGAAGCAGCCCGAGAACGGTCAGGTTCCCGATGCGGAGAACCTCGACGAGCTGTTCGAGGTCCTGCTCGAGTGCATTCCCGCACCGAAGGGCAACCCCGACGCCCCGCTCCAGGCGCATGTCACCAACCTCGACGCCTCCGAATTCCTCGGTCGCCTCGCGTTGCTGCGCGTCCACAACGGCAAGCTCCGCAAGGGCGACACCGTCGCCTGGATGCACGCCGAGGGCGTCAAGAACGTCAAGATCACCGAGCTTCTCAAGACCGTCGGCGTCGACCGGCAGCCCGGTGAGGAAGCCGTCGCCGGCGACATCGTCGCCGTCGCGGGCATCCCCGACATCATGATCGGCGACACCCTCGCCGACATCGAGAACGCGGTCGCGCTGCCGACCATCACCGTCGACGAGCCGGCCATCTCGATGGTCATCGGCACCAACACGTCGCCGCTCGTCGGCCGGGTGAAGGGACACAAGCTCACCGCCCGCATGGTGAAGACGCGTCTCGATTCCGAGCTTGTCGGCAACGTGTCGCTGCGGGTGCTCGACATCGGCCGCCCGGACGCGTGGGAGGTTCAGGGGCGCGGCGAACTCGCCCTCGCCATCCTGGTCGAGCAGATGCGCCGTGAAGGCTTCGAGCTGACCGTCGGCAAGCCCCAGGTGGTCACCCGGACCGTCGACGGCAAGCTGCACGAGCCCTACGAGGAGCTGACGATCGACAGTCCCGAGGAGCATCTCGGCGCGATCACGCAGCTCCTCGCGAACCGCAAGGGCAAGATGGTCCAGATGATCAACCACGGCACCGGATGGGTCCGTATGGAGTTCATCATCCCGTCGCGTGGCCTGATCGGCTTCCGCACCGACTTCCTCACCGAGACCCGGGGCACCGGCATCTCCAACGCCATCTTCCACGGCTACGCACCGTGGGCCGGTGAGATCCGGGCCCGCCACACCGGTTCGCTCGTCTCCGACCGCGCCGGCTCGGTCACCCCGTTCGCGATGATCCAGCTCGCGGACCGTGGCACCTTCTTCGTCGATCCGGGCGCCGACACCTACGAGGGTCACGTCGTCGGCATCAACCCGCGCGCCGAGGACCTCGACATCAACGTCACCCGCGAGAAGAAGCTCACGAACATGCGTTCGTCGACCGCCGACGTCATGGAGACTCTCGCCAAGCCGATCGAGCTCACCCTCGAGGCTGCTCTCGAGTTCTGTGCCGTCGACGAGTGCGTCGAGGTGACACCGGAGAATGTGCGCGTGCGCAAGTTGCATCTGGCCGCGACCGACCGTGCACGCGCGCGTTCGCGCGAGAAGGCCCGGAACAAGTAGAGATCTGCACAAGTAAAACCTGCACAAGTAGAAGCCTGCGTGGTGTGGCCCGGATCGGGTCGCACCACGCGGGGCCGTTTCCGACGGAGGGAAGCTCGGTTGTTGCGTTCGCGCGTCCGGAGACGGCACTGGGTTCCGATCATGGCCGGCATCACAGTGCTGGCCACAGGACTGTCCGGTTGCACCGCCGATCCGCCACCGCCGATCGAGCAGACCGAGCCGACCTCGACGCCGCCGCCCGCACCGCAGCGCAACACCGTCGTCGTCGCGATCGACGACATCGGTGCCGGGTTCAACCCGCATCTGCTCGCGGATCAGTCGCCGGTCGGTAACGCCGTGGCCCAGTTGGTGCTGCCGAGCGCGTTCCGCGCCCTACCGAACCCCGAGAATCCGGCGCTGGTGGATCGGGTCCCGGACGAGTCGGTGCTCGTGTCGGCCGACGTCACCTCCCAGAATCCGTTCACGGTCACCTACCAACTGCGCACCGACGCTCAGTGGTCGGACAGCGCACCCATCGCCGCCGAGGACTTCCGCTATCTGTGGCAGCAGATGATCACCCAACCGGGGGTGGTCGATCCGTCCGGGTACCGGCTGATCGAGGACGTCGCCTCGTCCGGTGGCGGCAAGACCGTCACGGTGACCCTGCGTGAACCGTATCCGGCGTGGCGTGAACTGTTCACCGACCTGCTGCCTGCACATCTGGTGAAGGACACACCCGGTGGTTTCGCGACGGGGCTGGCCGAGTCGATCCCGGTGTCCGGCGGTCGATTCTCCGTCGACTCGGTGGACCGGGGGCGCGGTGAAATCCTGCTCGAGCGCAACGACAGATTCTGGGGGCTGCCCGCACGGCCCGACGAGATCCTCATGCGCCGCGGCGGCACCGATTCACAACTGGCCGATTCGATGCGCACCGGCGACGTGCAGGTCGCGCAGACGCACGGCGGGTCGGCGCTGCTCGCTCAGCTCGGTGCGGTTCCCGGGGTCCGGGTCGGCACGCAGTTGCAGCCGCGCACTCTCGAGCTCACGCTGAACGCACGCACTGCCGAGTTCGCCGATCCGCGTGTACGTCGCGGTGTGCTGGGTTTGCTCGACCCGGACCTGCTTGCCACGGTCGCCGCGGGAACGGAGTCTGCGGTCGTTCCCGCGCGAGCCCAGGTGTTCGCCCCGTCGGACCCCGGTTACGTGCCGACGATGCCGCCGCGGCCGACACGGGAACAGTCCCTCGGTCTGCTCGCCGAGTCCGGGTACCTGCCTGCGCCGCCGTCGGCCCCGGCCGACGTCCAGGAGGAAACGCCCGACCCCGCTGTGACCCCCACTGCGGTGACCCCCACTGCGGTGACCCCCACTGCGGTGACCCCCGAACCGGCACCCGAAACAGAAACCGAAGGTGTGCTCGCCCGAGACGGAATGCCGTTGGACCTGGTGATCGGCGTCGTCGAGAATGCCGGTGTTCCCCTCGCGGTCGCGCGGACCACCGCCGACGTCCTGCGCGGCGCCGGGATTCGCGCGACTGTCACCGCATTACCGGCCGACGAACTGTACGGTGACGCTCTCGTCGAGGGCCGAGTGCATGCCGTCGTCGGCTGGATGCGTGCAGGGAACGATCCGGCGACTGCTGCGCTGTCCCGCTTCGGCTGTCTTCCGATCCCGCCTGCGCAAGGGGCGAGGGAACCCGACGTTGCCGGTGAGCCGGCGCCCGATCCCACTGCACCGACCGACTCGGCACCGACCGACTCGGCACCGACCGACTCCACACCGGAGCAACCAGCGGACGATATCGCGCGAGCACTGCTCGAGGCGCCCAGCAACCTGAGTGCGGTGTGCGATCCGACGTTGGCCGCGGACCTCGACGCCGCGGTACGCGGTGTCGGCGACGTGCACGAGACCTTGATGAACGCCCAGCCGAAGCTGTGGGACCTCGCCGTGAATCTCCCGATCGTGCAGGACCGCACGGCGGTCGCGGCCGGCCCCGAAATCGAGGGCGTGTCGCTGGCAGGTGCGGTGCCCGCGGGTGTCGTCGCCGACGCTCACAACTGGTGGAGGACGACACCGTGACCGACCCCGCTCGCCGGCTGCTGCTCGTGCATGCCCATCCCGACGACGAAACGATCACCACCGGCGGAGTCATCGCCCGCTACGTGGCGGACGGCGCCGAAGTCGCCGTCGTGACCTGCACGCTCGGAGAGGAGGGCGAGGTCATCGGCGACGACTGGGCGCAACTCGCCGCCGATCGTGCCGATCAGCTCGGCGGCTACCGCATTCTGGAACTGACCCGCGCGCTGACCGTGCTCGGTGTCGCCGCCCCCCGCTTCCTCGGCGGTGCCGGACGCTGGCGGGACTCCGGCATGGCAGGCACCCCGTCGGCCCGGAATCCGCGGGCCTGGGTCAACGCGGACCTCGACGACGCAGTCGCCGCTCTCGTCGCCGTCGTCCGGGAACTCCGTCCCCATGTCGTCGTCACGTACGACCCGGTCGGCGGTTACGGTCACCCCGATCACATCGCGGTGCACGAACGGGTGACCGCCGCGGTCGACGCGGCTGCCACCGGTGCATACCCGGGTACGGGGGAGCCGTGGGTGACCCCAAAGCTCTACTGGACCGTCACTGAAGAGAGTGCACTGCGGGACGGGCTCGGCGCGCTCGGTGCCGTTCCCGAGCACTGGCGGATCCCCGACGCGGAGGAACTTCCGAGTGTTCCCGATCGTCAGGTCACGACCGCGGTGGACGTCGGTGCGGTGCTCGACGCGAAGCGGAACGCCCTGGCCGCGCACGCGACCCAGGTGATCGTCGCGCCCGGCGGCACAGCGTTCGCATTGTCGAATCTGATCGCGCAGCCGATTCTTGCCGAGGAACACTTCGTACTCGCGCGGGGCGCCCTCGGTGACGTCGACGATCGCGGCCGGGAACGTGACCTCTTCGCCGGCCTGCCGTAGTGTGACCGCAGTCACCGTCACTGTATTCGGTGGCCTGAACAGGGGAGACAAGGATGTATGACTGGTCCGTCCAGAACCAGATCGTCGCGCTCGTGGATTCGTTGCGGCCCTACGCCGATCAGATCAATGCCGGTTACTACCACGCGTTGTACGGGTTCGCGGACCAGCAGAGTCACCTGCTGACGATGCTCGGCTACCCGCCGGTGCCCTGATCGTCCGGGGCCGCCGCCGATGCCCCCGATGTGCGTCGCGGGGGGTTGTTGGCGCACTATCGACACCATGACGGTCGATTCCGCCACCTCGGCACCCGACGCATCCGATCCGGCCGGCACCGCCCCGCCCCGCACCGGGGTGGTGGCGTTGCTCGTCGTCGACGGGCTGATCTGTGCGGTGCTGTCCGTGCTGTTCCTCGGCCTGTACATCGGTTCGGTGCCGTTCCCGATCTCGATTCTGGCGGCCGCGATCGTGAATGTGCTGCTGGTGATGGCGATGCGCAGCGAGACCGCATCGCTGTCGAAAGCCACGTGGCCGCTCGTGGCGTGGGCCGTCGGGTTCGTATTGTGCCTGGCCGGTGGGCCCGGTGCCGATCAACTCGCGGTCGCGGATTGGCGGATCATGCTGCTGCCGATCGCGGCCCTCGGCCCGGCGGGGATGTACCTGTTCAGCGTGCGGATCAACGCGATCACGAACGCAGCCCGGCAGTCTCAGCCGCAGAAATGAGCACGTCGGTCAGCATCGCCGGGGTCAGCCGGCCGGTGAACGTGTTCTGCTGACTGACGTGATAGCACCCGTACAGGTGCAGCGGAGCGCGGTCCGGTGAGGCCCCCGGCAACTCGACGTGCGCGCCGTGCCCGAACCGCGGCCGAGGGCGCGGGATCGACCAGCCGGCATCCGAGAGCACTGGAAGCAGTGCCTGCCAGCCGAAACCGCCGAGCACGATCACCGAGCGCAGGGTGGGCGTCAGCAGGGCGAGTTCCCGGTCCAGCCAATGACGGCACGTGTCTCGCTCGACGGTGGTCGGCCGGTTCGCGGGCGGCGCGCAGTGCACCGGCGATGTGATCCGGGTGCCGTGCAGGACGAGTCCGTCGCCGGGGTGTGCCGCTGTCGGCTGCGATGCGAGCCCCGCCTCGTACATTGCGGCGTACAAGAAATCTCCGGACCGATCGCCGGTGAACATGCGGCCGGTGCGGTTGGCGCCGTGCGCTGCTGGAGCCAACCCCACGATGAGCAGCGCCGCGTCGGCCGGGCCGAACCCCGGTACCGGGCGACCCCAATACTCCTCGTTGCGGAATGCCGCGCGTTTCTCGCGCGCCACCTGCTCGCGCCACGCCACCAGGCGCGGGCAGGCCCGGCAGTGCACGAGCAGGCCGTCCATCTCGGCGAGGGTGCGCGGATTCTCGTCGGCGGGCCGGATCATCGCTGCCCGCCGATCCACACGTCGCCGGCGCCGGGTGTGACGGCCTCGACCAATGCCCACGCCTGGTCCACCGGCAGATCGAGGATCTCGTAGTGCCCGACACCGGCGGGCGTCGCGGCGACCACGGTCGCGACACCGGCGAGGCGCTGGAAGAACGTCTGCCGCACGGTCCACCCGATGATCCCGTCGGCTTCGAGGCACACCCGCTGCCGATCCAGCGATCCGCTGCGGGTGATCAACCAGCCGGGCCGGACGGCATGCCCGAGACTGCGGTATCGATCCCACGCCAGGACGGCCGCCACCGGGATCAGCAGTCCGGCTCCGATCCACACCGTCGAGGGTGGGGTGTGGCCCGTGGTCACCGCGGCGACGGCGGCGACGGTCAGCAGCGCGAGCACGGGCCCCACGGCCCTGGTG
>NZ_JBAQXC010000084.1:0-18757 GCF_049299235.1 Rhodococcus sp. (in: high G+C Gram-positive bacteria)
CGGGATTACGAGACCCGACCCGATCATCATGAGGCGATGGTCCACGTCGCGATGATCGCCACGATGTCACGTCGGCTTGCCCGTTCTGCTTGACCCTCGACCCGGAGTTTTCAGATGCACTCTAAGGGATTGTTAGGAAAGCTCCGCGACCCTTCCGAATCGATGTGATGTGACCCACCGTAGAGGAAGCGAAGAGATCCAGGCCATCGAGAGGAGTCCCGCGTGAGCATCACATCGACGGGTGAGCGCCGAGTCATCGGCAATGTTCTGAAAGGTTCGGTCGGCAACCTGATCGAATGGTACGACTGGTACGTCTACGCGGCGTTCAGTGTGTACTTCGCGAAGGAGTTCTTCCCGGAAGGCGACGCCACCGCCCAATTACTTTCCACCGCAGCTGTTTTCGCGGTCGGATTCCTGTTGCGGCCGATCGGCGGCTGGATCATGGGACGGTACGCCGACCGCCACGGTCGCCGATCGGCGCTCACCCTGTCGGTGACCGTGATGGCGGCGGGTTCACTCCTCATCGCCGTCACGCCGTCCTATGCGAGCATCGGGCTCGCGGCACCGGTCCTTCTGGTGATCGCCCGGATGCTGCAGGGGCTGTCGGTCGGCGGCGAGTACGCCACCAGCGCCACGTACCTGGCCGAGGTCGCGTCGCCGGGCAGGCGCGGGTTCTACTCGAGCTTCCAGTACGTCACGCTCGTCGCCGGGCAACTGATCGCACTGGGTGTGCAGATCGTCCTGCAGCTGACATTGCCCGCCGAGGCCATGCAGTCGTGGGGCTGGCGGATTCCGTTCCTGATCGGCGCCGCCGGCGCCGTCGCGGTGATGTGGCTACGTCGCACGATGGACGAATCGGAGGCGTTCACCGACGAGATGGCGGCCACGCGGGACGCGGATGCTTCGGACGGTGCGCCGAAGGTAGGGTCGCTGCGAATGCTGCTGCAGTACCCCCGCGAATGCCTGCTCGTGTGCGCCCTGACGCTCGGTGGTTGCGTGGCGTTCTACACGTACACCACGTACATGCAGAAGTACATGATCAACACGTCCGGCATCTCCAAGGACACGGTGGCGTGGATCAACTTCGCGGCCCTGCTGGTGTTCATCGTGCTGCAGCCGATCGGCGGCGCACTGTCCGACCGCATCGGTCGCCGGAAGCTGCTCATCTTCTTCGGGATCGGCGGAACCGTCCTCACCGTGCCGCTGATGACGGTGCTCGGGACCACGACCAACCCACTGATGGCCTTCGCACTGATGATGCTGGGACTGATCGTCGTTACCGGATACACGTCGGTGAACGCGATCGTGAAGACCGAACTATTCCCGACGAAGGTGCGGGCACTCGGGGTCGGGCTCCCGTACGCCCTCACGGTGGCGATCTTCGGCGGAACGGTCGAGACGGTCGCCCTCGCCCTGAAACGGGCCGGCCACGAATCGCTGTTCTTCTACTATGTGACCGGGTGTATCGCCGTCTCGCTCGTCGTCTACTTCTTCATGCGGGAGACGTCGGACGGATCGCCGCTCGACCGGACGGCCAGCCGGGAGGACATCCCCGACGACGACGAGCTGGTCGGCTCGCGGAGCTGATCGAAGGGAAGAGAAGTGCAGATCGCGGTGGTCGAGGACGACGACGGAGTCGGCGACGCACTCGTGGAAGCGCTGGCCGGCCACGGCCACGGCCACGAGGCGGTGCGCATGCGCCGCGGCTCCGATCTCCTTCTCGGCCACCGCGGGATGGACGCGGTGATCCTCGATCTCGGTCTCCCCGACACGGACGGCCTGCAGGTGCTCCGGCAGCTGCGGGCCGTCAGCGACGTTCCGGTAGTGATCCTCACCGCCCGCGACGACGAACGATCGGTGGTGCGAGGACTGCGCGGCGGGGCGGACGACTACCTCGTCAAACCGGCTCGGCTCGCGGAATTACTGGCCCGGCTCGACGTCGTGACCCAGCGTCGCCGCGCGACCGCGACCGCGACCTCGACTGCGCAGACCGTCACCGAAGGTGACGTGGTGGTCGATCTCGCGGCACGCGAGGTGCAGGTCGGCGGGACACCAGTAGCGTTGACGGCCAAGGAGTTCGAGCTTCTGAAGGTCCTCGTCACCCGCCCCGGTGCTGCCGTGAGCCGTCAGCAATTGATGGACGCCGTCTGGGGCGATGCGTACGTGGCCATCTCGCGCACACTCGACGTGCACATGACCGGGTTGCGGGCGAAGCTGGGACGGCCCGGACTCATCTCGACCATCCGCGGGTACGGCTACCGCTGGGGTACCTGACGTGCGCCGCCGGGTGCTCGCCGTCCTGCTGGTGTTCGCGGCCGTCGCAGTGGTGGCCTTCGCCGTCCCACTGGCGCTGGCCACCAGCGCGGGCAGAACCCAGGAATTGCGGCTGAGCAGGGAGGCGGACGCGACGCATTTCGCCAGCCTCGCCGGGCAGACCCAGGCTCCCGGAAGGGCCACGCTGCTGTGGGAGGAGGTGGCCCGCTACCACGAGTTGTACGGCGAGGGCGTCCTCATCGTCGACGCCAGGGGAAACGTCCGCGCCGAGGCGGGACTGTCGCCGGACGACGCCGACGTCGCCGCGGCGGTCACCGCAGGACTGCGGAACCAGAAGCAGGGGATCAGCGGTTCGCTGACACCGTGGTCGGCGGATCGGGTGCTGTCGGCCGTACCCGTCGGTACCGGAGCCCAGGTGGACGGTGCCGTGGTCCTGGATGTGTCCACCCGCGCCGCACGGGAATCCATCCGGACGTTGTGGCTGGTGATCGTCGTGGGTGCGCTCGTCGCGTTGGCAGCGGTCACCGTGGTCGCGATCGCGTTGTCCCGGTGGACCGTTCGTCCGCTCGGCGCACTCACCGCCAGAGTAGGAGCCCTCGCCGATGCCGTCCCGTCGCCGCGTCCGCGGGTGCGTCGCAGCGCCGGACGGCCGTCCGGCCGATACAGCGGTCCGCCCGAGGTCCAGGAACTCGCGAAGGCGTTCGACGCGATGTCGGGGGCCGTCCAGGCGTCCGGTCAGGCGCAGCGACAATTGATCGCCGACACCGCCCACCAGCTCCGAAATCCACTCGCGGCCCTGCACTTCCGATTGGATTCCCTCGGCCCGCACGTCGCCGAGGCCGGCACCGAAACCTACCGTCGCACGGCCATGGAGGTCGATCGGCTCGGCGGGATTCTCGACGGACTGCTGGCACTCGCCGTCGCCGAATCGCCCGCGGAATCCGCCGACGACGAGACCGCGCACGGCGGATGCGACGTCGACGCCGTCCTCGCAGACCGCGTCGACGCCTGGACGGAGGCACTCGCGGAATCGGGGATGAACCTCCTGTTCCCGCAACCGGCCGAACCGCTGGTCGCCGACTTCCGGTCCAGTCACCTGTCCCAGATCCTGGACGTCCTGCTCAGCAACGCGCACGCGTACGCCGGCCGCGGGTCGACGGTCCGGATCGACACCGGAAGGTCCGGCTCCGGAATCGAGATCCGGGTGAGCGACGACGGGATCGGGGTGAGCGACGACGAGATCGGCAAACTCTCGTCGCGGTTCTTCCGCGGATCCGGTGCGGCGCAGCAGGGCACCGGACTCGGACTGTCCATCGCAACCGCACTGGTCGAGGGCGGCGGTGGAACGCTGACGGTCGCCGCGGCGCGGCCACACGGGCTACAGGTCGCCCTGATGCTACCGGAACCGGGGGTACCGGCGTGATTACGCGACGAACCCTGCTGCGCGGTGTACTCGCGGCGGGCGCGACCGCCGTCACCGGGGTGGGTCTCGCCGGGTGCTCGGACAGCGGCGGTGATCCGCTACGACTCGGCGCGGGTGAGGAGGGCGGATTCTTCTGGGAGTTCGCCCAGTTGACGGCTGCAGCCGCGGATCGTGGCGCACTGCCGGTGCGGATCGTCCCTGTCCGGACCGCGGGGTCGGTGGAGAATCTGGCGGCGCTCGCGTCCGGGGCCGTGAAACTGGCACTGAGCCTCGCCGACGCCGCCGTGGCGGCCATGGAAACCGGCGCCGCACTCACCGCGATCGGCAAGGTGTACGAGAACTACATGCAACTCGCGGTACGCGCCGATTCCGGGATCACCGAGACCGCGCAGCTGGGAGGAACGCGAATCAGTTTGGGCGCCAAAGGCTCCGGCGCGGAACTGACGGGCGAACGAATCCTCGAGGTGCTGGGGCTGGGCAGCCAGGGGGACGTGACGCGTCTGTACCTGTCGATGACGGACGCGGGGCAGGCGCTGCGGAACGGCACCGTCGACGCAGTACTGTGGGCAGGCGGAGTGCCCACGCCGTCGTTTGCGAATCTCGGGATTCCGCTGCGGCTGCTCGACCTGTCCGCCGAACTGGAACTGCTGCGGGTGCGGTTCGGCCCACGCTACGAGACGGTGCTGATTCCGCCCGGCACGTACGGGCAGCAGACGTCGGTCGCGACGATCGGTCTCGCGAACCTGCTTCTCGCCGATCCGTCCGTGTCCGACGACGCGGCGGGCGCGATCGTCGAGGTGCTCATCGACCACGCGGCGGAACTGGTACCCGATCAGGCGACCGGCAGCCAGTTCCTGGACCGGCAGTCGTTGATCGTCACCGCCGGCGTGCCGCTGCATCCCGGAGCGGCCGCGGCGTACCGCAGGCGCCACGGCTGACCGGTCCGCTGGGTGCGTCGGCGCTCCGCAGCCCCCGCTGCGCGCACTGTTCGGTCGCGCAACCCTGGCGGCCACCCTGTTCTTCGCGGCTGCGGCGTTCACCAACCTGCTCACCTGGTACGGCCTGAACACCTGGCTGACCACGGCCATCCGGGATCCGAACTACCCGTTGGAATCTGCACTGCAGTTCTCACCGACCCTGACCATCGGCGCGATCGTCGTCTCCTTCGCCTTTGCCATCACCGGCGACCGCTTCGGTACGCGCCGCACCGCGCTGCCGGCAAGCCTGCTGGCCGCCGGCGCCATCGCGGCAACAGCGGCGGGGCCGGCCACAATGATCGCGCCAACTTCCTCGGTGGCATAGTCCGTTTCGATTGTCGGTGCCCTCGTCGAGGACAACCGCGATTCGTGGGTGGGCGACGTTCTGACATGGTGGAAACTGCCCCTGCTCGCGCTCTCGCTGACCGGGGCCGAAATGCTGCGCTGGAAGTTTCGTTCCGGCCGCTGGCTCACGACTCTGGGCAGCACGGCGTGTTGCTGGCCGCTGGCACTTACCGGCACCTCCTGTTCGTCACGCCCTACGCACTCATGATCGGCGCGAGTGCGTATGTTCTGCTGCGGCTTTGGAAGATTCGCTGATAATTCCTGCGGCCCTGCTCGATGCGCGGCCAATGCTCTGCCTGCCGAATCGAACGGTGAGTCGACATCCGGGGTGGTCGCGGCAACAGCGGACCCGCGTGGTTCTCACGGTGCTGGTCGGCGGCGCGTTGACCGGTTCACCAGCGGCACGACACCGGCGACGAGTACTGCCAGGAAATGCCCTGCCGCGGTGTGAACACCGGGACCAGACACACCGCCGAATCCGCGGCCACCAGCCACCACCCGACGATCTCGTACTACGCTACCGGCGTGACCGCCAGCCTCGTCTACCGAAACCCCGCCATCTACGGTGCCGTCATGCGCGTGCTGTACGGACGGCACTACGCGGCCCGGTTCGATGCCGTCGCGGCGGAGATTCCCGCCGGTTCCGAGGTGCTGGACGTGTGTTGCGGCCCGGCCACCCTCTACACCCGATATCTGCGTGCCCGCGATGTCCGCTATCTCGGGCTCGATGTGAACGAGCGGTTCGTCGCGGACGTCGTCGACGCCGGTGGGTGCGGACAGGTGTGGGATCTGCACTCCGAAACACCTTTGCCCGCAGCAGATGTCGTGGTGATGCAGGCAAGTCTGTATCACTTTCTGCCGGATGCAGGTCCGGTCGTCGATCGGATGCTGGCCGCGGCACGCCGGACCGTGATCATCGCCGAACCCATCCGCAATCTCACCACCAGCAACAACCGGGTGCTCGCTGCACTCGGCAAGCGCTACACCGATGCGGGGGACGGCGCTCAGACGCGTCGGTTCACCGAGTCGAGCCTCGACGCGTTGTTCGACACCTACCGCGACCGGGTGGTCGCGGAACGCCCGATCGCCGGTGGCCGGGAGAAGATGTTCGTCCTTGCTGGTTGACGTTTCAGATCGTGAACGAGGTGACCGCGTCGATCACCCGGTCGACCTGGGCGTCGGTCAGGTCCGGCCACAGCGGTAACCGCAGCAAGGTTCGGGAGAACTCGTCGGTGTGCGAACACGGCACCGGTGTGCGGCCAAGTTTGATGCCGGCGGGGCTCGAATGCAACGGCACGTAGTGGAACGGTGCCGCGATTCCACGATCGGCGAGGTACCGGATCAGGTTGTCGCGGTGCTCTTCTCGCGGGGTGCGCAGGTAGTAGAGATGGGCGGTGTGTTCGCGGTCGCCGGGCACCGACATCAACTGCACGTCCTGTCGCCGCGCCCACTCGGGCAACGCGGCCGCGTACGCGTTCCACACGCGGTGGCGGCCGGCCTGGACGAGGTCGAACTCGTCGAGTTGCGCATCGAGAACCGCGGCGTTCAATTCGCTGGGGAGATAGCTCGATCCGAGGTCCTGCCAACAGTATTTGTCGACGGCACCGCGAAGGAACCGGGCTCGGTCGGTGCCCTTTTCGCGGATGATCTCGGCTCGATCCATCAGGATGTCGTCGCGCAGCAGCAGCGCACCGCCTTCACCGCAGTGGATGTTCTTGGTGTCGTGGAAACTGACGGCGCCGAAGGTGCCGAGGGTGCCGAGCGGGCGCCCGCGCCACCGGCCACCGAGTCCGTGCGCGTTGTCCTCGATCACCGCAACACAGTGCTCGGCAGCGAGATCGAGCAATCCGGGCATATCGGCGGCGACACCGCCGTAGTGGATCACCACGACGGCGCGGGTGCGCGGGGTGAGCACCGCGGCGACGGCGGCCGGATCGAGGTTGCCGGTGCCCGGATCGATGTCGGCGAACACGCACGTGGCGCCACGCACCGCCATCGAGGTGGCCGTCGAGGTGAAGGCGAAGCTGGGCACCACAACCTCGTCGCCCGGCCCCAGGTCGAGCAGCATCCCCGCCATCTCCAGCGCCGCGGTGCACGACGTCGTGAGCAGGACATGCGGCGCTTCGGTGATCGCCTCGAGTTTGGCGGTCGCCGAGGAGGTGAACGGTCCGTCGCCGTGACTGTGACCGGAGGCGAGCACTGCCTCGAGGTTCGGCAATTCGGCTCGCGCACGGTGCGATCGGTTGAACACGATGCGGTCAGCGCTCATCGTCGCGGCCTCCCATACTGCCGATGGTGGTATCCGGCACGGACGGATACTCGTCGGTCCGTGGCAGCGGCGATCGTACGCTGAGGTAGAGCGGTTTGCCGACGAGAACATGCAGGGCGACGCCGAGATACTCGGCGATCAGACCGAGCGAGAACAGGATCGCACCGGAGCACAGCAACATCACCACCATCAGCGACGCCCACCCCTCCGGCGCCCAATAGTCGGTGGTGAGCGCCTGATAGGCGACCACGCCCGCCATCACGGCTCCGGCAGCGGCCAAGGTGATGCCGAGCAAACTCACCAATCGCAGGCCCCGAGTTCCGGTGCACAAGACCATTTTCCAGAACAGAGAGAACAACCGTCGATAGTTGTAGCCGGATTCGTCGCGGCCCTCTCTGCGCAACGTGACGGGGACCTGCATAACGGTACCGACCACCCACGACAGTGCGACGTCCAGATACGCGCCGTTCGACGCGACCGTGGCGAGTTGACGGCCCACGTCACCACGGATGAAACGGAAACTCTCGAACCGAGTCGAGGCGGGGAACGCGAACAGCGACGCCAGCACCAATTTGGCGCCACGCGAGGTCGCATTCCGCAGAAACCCGTGGGGACGTGTGTTCTCCGGCTTCGAATACACCAGTTCGGCGCGGTGCGCCAGAGCGGAATCCAGGAAGGCGCCGATGAACACGGGATCGTGTTGGCCGTCCTCGTCCATCGTCACAATCCAGTCGCCGACCGCCGCCGCCATCCCGGCGATCGTGGCGGCGTCCTGGCCGTAGTTGCGACTGAGCCACACCACCCGGACTCGTGGACAGGTCTGCTCCAGTCGCTGCAGGACGGTGTCGGAGCGGTCCGGGCCGTGATCGTGGACCAGCACCACCTCGTCGACGACGAACGTGGCCCCGTCGGGTGATCGCTGCGGCGCGGCCAGCCGGTCGAGTTCGGCGACCAGCCCCCCGATCGTCTGCTCACCCCGGTAGACAGGGACGACCACCGACACGGTGTGCAGGTGGTTCGGCGGATTCTTCCGCTGCTCGACCCCGGATGCGGGGCCTCCGGCAGTGTGGATTTTCGGCGAGCTGCATTCGGGAATCGGCATCAGCTGTATGCACTTTCGGCTGCGATGGAGCGAGCCGACAGTCCTTGGCCAGGGTGCGGCGCGAGCGCGAACGGTCGTACATTAACACGCGGCACAGCGGGGTTTCGGATGTTGTGCGCGGCGTTTCACTCGGCTGTTTCCGTCGGTCACACGGTAGTGTCCGGGACTCGTGGCCGAACGCGCAGTACTGGATTCCCGACGGGACGTCGTGAGATGGGGGTTCGCGACTGCCGCCGGGGTCGTCGTGGGCTATCTCACGGTGATAGCGGCGAATGCGCGCCACTATTTCACCGACGACACCGAGTCCCAGTACACCGCCCTGTGGGTCGGGCTCGGCCGCTCGTTGCGCGAGGGCGTCTTCCCGGTGATGGTTCCCGAGCAGTGGATGGCCGGGAACAACACGATGGACGACGCCGGCCTGTTCAATCCGCCGCAATTGCTGATCGACCTCATCGCTCCGTCGGTAGACAACGTCGCGCTGTACGCGACGGTGGTCAAGCTGATCTTCTCCATCATCACGGCCCTCGGCGTGTACCGGATCTGCCTCGCCTACGGTGCCCGGCCGGCGTGGTCGGCGGTCGCCGGCGTCGCGTTCCCATTGTCGGGCTGGTTCCTGTTCTTCGACCAGGCCAGCTGGATGACGGCGCTGACCGGCACCGCATGGATCGTGCACGCCTGGGCGTCGGCGGTGCGCTACACGCGCGGCCGGAGTGGACCCGTTCCGGTGTTCGCCTTCCTGTACCTGACGATCACCACCCAGTACATCTTTCCGGCCATCGAAGCGATCTTGATGCTGGCCGCCGTCGCGATCGGCGAGTTGCTGTACCGGCGACGGTGGTGGCCGATCGCGCGGCTGGCCGCGGTATCCGCGTGCGCGGGCCTGGCCGGGCTGATCGCGTTCCTGCCGAGCATGCTGTCCGCGGACGTCACCTGGCGTGGCTCCTGGGACGTGATCAACGATCAATTCCTCACCGTCCCCTGGTCGGAATCGTTGAATGCCAGCCTGCCCAGCGCGCTGCCCGCCTTCACCTCGTGGTCGGGTTATGTCCAGCCGTTCCCCGTCACCTACATCGCCTGGTTCCTGGTTCCGGCATTGGCGTTCGTCGATTGGCGGCGGGCGGCGACCGCGTGGCGGGAATTGTCGTCGGTGGCGTTGTTCTCGCTGGTGATGCTCATGTGGGCGGCCGGACCCGGCACCATCGGCCCGTTGCGCTGGCCGGCGCGGGTGCTCCCGATGCTGGCGCTCGGCCTTCTCGTGCTGGTCTGTGTGCTGATCGGCCGCTTCGGCACCGTGCAGAACCTGCGCGGGCGCTGCGCCGCGGGTGGTGCGCTGATCGCCGTGTTGTTGGCGCGATCACTGTCCGCCGACCCGGCCGACGCAATGTGGCATGTCGTTTCGGCGCTCGGTGTCGCCGCGCTCGGCGCGGCCGTGATCTGGTGCAGTCGCACCCGCGGCGTCGCGTTCGGGGCAGCATTGACGATCGCGGCGATGTTCCCGATCGCATTTCTGCAAGTCCATGCGGCGCAACCGACGCCGATGTCGTGGAACCTCCCCGCGCACCGCTCCGATGCGCAGCGCGCCTTCCCCGCATTCCCCGGGACCACCCTGCAACTCGGCGACCGGGCACTGCTCGGACCGGAGGACAAGAGCGTCGACGGCGCGTACGGCTCGCTGGTGTTCGGCAACTATGCCCGCGCGGTCGAACTGGACTACGTGAACGGCTACACACCCACCGGCCACTACTGGTTCGGTGACCTGCTGTGCATGCGGTGGGACGGCAGCGTCTGCCCCGATGCCTATCGCCGCGTCTTCGCACCCGAACCGGACACCGGCCGCGCCGTCATCGACCTGATGAACATCGACCGGGTGGTACTGCAGCGGGCCATGTATCCGGACCTGCGCGACGAACCCGCCCCCGACGGCTGGACCTGGGTGGACTATCCCGGCAACGATCGGTACATCCGGGTGCTCGAGCGCACCGACGGACCGGCGTCGACCCGGAACGGGCGGATCTCCGACACCGACGGGGTCGACGCGGTGTCGATCTCGGAGACCGACACCACCAGTCGGGTGCGTGTGAGCTCGTCCGACGGCGGGCGGATCGTCTTCGCGCGGCTCGGCTGGCCCGGCTACCGCGCCACCCTGGACGGCGAACCGATCCCCATCTCGACCGTCGCGAAGTCGTTCGTCACCGTCGATGTGCCTGCAGGCACCCGGGACGCCGAACTGGTCCTCACGTGGCGTCCGCCGGGCTGGAAGATCGGCATCGCATCCGCCGTGATGGGGCTCGCCGGACTTGCCGCCCTGCACTGGCTGTGGATACGCACACGGCGCGGGGCGTGGATACGCGCACGACGCGGGGGCGGCGCGCCATGACCGACACCGATCCCCCTGATGCGGCACCGGGCCCGTTACTTCGGATGGTGCGCAGGCAGGAAGTCGGTTTCGCACTCGTCGGCGGATTCAACACGGCGTTCGGGATTGCGCTGACCGTATTCTGGCTTGCCGTCCTCGACGACCGCTGGCCACCGGCGGTCGCGGTTCTCCTCGCCTACACGATCGGCATCTTCACCGCGTTCGTGTTGCAACGCACCCTGGTGTTCCGGGTCCGCGGCCGGCTCGTCCGCGACTTCGCCGGTTTCATCGTGGTCAATTCCGGTGGCCTGCTGTTGAACACGATGCTGCTCACCGTCGCCGTGCAGGTCGTGCACCTGCCGCGCACCGCATCCGCCGTCGTGATCATGGCGATCGTGGCGGTCGTCAGCTTTTTCGGGCACCGGTACATCTCGTTTCGCCGGCCGTCCGGTCTCCAGCGGGTCGATCGGGTTCCGGTCGTCGACGATCAGTCCCGGCCGTAGATGTCCCGGGTGTAGACCTTGCCTGCCACATCGTCCAGGGCGTCGGCGTGCCGGTTGGCGACGATCACGTCGGCGCGGCTCTTGAATTCGTCGAGGTCGCGGACGACCTCGGAGTTGAAGAAGGCGCTGTCCTCGAGTTCCGGCTCGTAGATGATGACCGGGACACCGCGCGCCTTGATGCGTTTCATCACCCCTTGGATGGACGACATCCGGAAGTTGTCGGATCCGGCTTTCATGGTGAGCCGGTAGATCCCGACCACCCGCGGTCGCCGATAGAGGATGTCGGCGGCGACGAAGTCTTTGCGTGTGGTGTTGGCGTCCACGATCGCGCTGATCAGATTCTGCGGCACGTGCCGATAGTTGGCTTGCAGTTGCTTGGTGTCCTTGGGCAGGCAGTATCCGCCGTATCCGAAGGACGGGTTGTTGTAGTGCGTTCCGATCCGCGGGTCGAGACCGACGCCCTCGATGATCTGGGACGCCGACAGGTTGTGCATCGCCGCGTACGTGTCCAATTCGTTGAAGAAGGCAACCCGCAGCGCCAGATAGGTATTGGCGAACAGTTTGATCGCTTCGGCTTCGGTCGAGCCGGTGAAGAGGACCGGAACATCGTCGTCGAGTACGCCCTGCTGCAGCAGCTTGGCGAAGTGGTGCCCGGCTTCGGTGTCCGAGCCCACGACGATCCGCGACGGATGAAGACTGTCGTACAGGGCACGTCCCTCGCGGAGAAACTCGGGGCTGAAGAGGATCGACGCGCCGAGGTGACGCTCACGTAGTTTTGCCGTGTATCCCACCGGCACCGTCGACTTGACGACCACGGTCGCGGCCGGATTGTGGGTCAGCGCATCGGCGGTGACGGAATCCACCGACGAGGTGTCGAAGTAGGCGGTGACCGGGTCGTAGTCGGTGGGTGTCGCGATCACGACGAACGACGCGTCCCGGAACGCGGCAGCCTTGTCGAGCGTCGCGGTCACACTCAATCGGCGGGTACCGAGGTAGTCGGCGAGCTCGTCGTCGACGATGGGTGAGATCCCCCGGTTGATCTTGTCGACCCGGCTCGCATCGACGTCCAGTACCCACACGTCGTGATGTTGCGCCAGTAGGACGGCGTTCGCCAGTCCGACGTAGCCGGCCCCGACCACGGTGATCTTCACGCCGCCATCGTAGGGGCCGGCGAGCGGTGTGTGCGACCGCTGTCGCCTGCCGGAAGAGAATTCACCTTGTCTTCTGGAACTCTTGTCCTGCTTGATAATTCGAAGTGAATATCAGGCCGCCGTCGAGTGTCGCCGGCGGCCTGAATGTCACTTCTCGGTACGGCGAATTCCGATTCCGTTCATCTGCCCGCTCCTACTGTGCGGCCTGCGCGGTGGCCCACCGGTAGTCCGCCTTGCCTGCGGGAGTGCGCTTCACCTCGTCGACGACGACGATCGACCGTGGGATCTTGTATCCGGCGAGCGACGCGCGGCAGTGCTCCTGAACAGCTTCGAGCGTCAACTCGTCCGCATCCGGATAGAAGGCGATGACGGCCGCGACGGCTTGCCCCATGCGCTCGTCCGGCGCGGCGACGACGAGGGCGTCGGCGACAGCGGGGTGTGCGTGGAGGACGGCCTCGACTTCTTCGGCGAAGACCTTCTCGCCACCGGTGTTGATGCACTGCGAGCCGCGCCCGAGGAAGACGATGGTGCCGTCGGCCTCCACCCGTCCCATGTCTCCGAGGACCGACAGCCGGGTGCCGTCGGAGCGGGTCGGGAACGTCCGGGCGGTCTTCTCCTCGTCCTTGTAATAGCCGAGCGGAACGTTGCCGATTCGGGCGATGTAGCCGACGTCCTCGGACCCGGCCGGAATCTCCTCGAGCTGCTCGTCGACGAGAATCATGTTGGGCGACGGCGGCATCCGCAGGCTGCCGGCTTCGTCGACGGTGAACGCACCGTCGTTGCCGGATTCCGATGCGCCGAAGTTGTCGCGCAACAACAGATCCGGCTTCACCGCGAGCATCCGGTCGCGCACACTCGTCGACCAGATGGCACCGCCCGAGGTGATCGAGAACAGCGAACTGTAGTCGACCTCACCCTTCCTGCGTTCCATCTCGTCGACCAGTGGCAGCCCCATGCCGTCCCCGACGATGAGGATCACCTGCACCTTGTCCGTCTCGATGGCCTCGACGACCTTCTTCGGGTCGAAGTCGCGCCGCAGCACGACCCGGGCACCGAGCGTGAAGAAGGTGAACAGTGAGTACAGGGCCGCACCGTGCATGAGCGGTGCGGCGATGAGGAACGCCAGTTCCGGGAACTCCTTCGCCGCCGCCGCGACCTCGGCCAGATCCTTCCGCGCCTCGGTGCCGTACGGGTTTCCCCCGGACAGCGGCTTACGGAAGAAGTCGTCGTGCCGCCACATCACACCCTTCGGGTATCCCGTCGTGCCACCCGTGTAGAGCAGGTACAGGTCGTCACCGGAACGCGCCGGGAACTCCGCGTCGGCGGGCAGGTCGTGTGCGTCGGCGAACGAGAACACCGCGACGGATCGGTGTGCGGCAGCGTCCCGCAGTTCGGCCGTCACCTCACCGACGACGACCGATCGGATCAGCGGACACTTGTCGAGCAGCCCGGCGAGCACCCGCTGATGGTCGGGGAGTTCGACGACCACGGCCACCGAATCGGAGTTGGTGAAGATGTATTCGAGTTCGGTGGGTGTGTACCGGTAGTTGACGTTGATCGGCACGGCGCGGATCTTGATGAGGCCGAGGATGCTCGTGACGTGTTCGACGCTGTTCTTGAGGAACAGCGACACATGGTCGCCTTCCGACACACCTGCCTGCGCGAGCATGTGCGCCGCCCGGTTGGCTTCGCCGTCGAGTTGTGCGTAGGTGAGATTCCGGTCTTCGTAGGTGAGCGCGATCCGGTCCGGCACCGAGGTGGCGACCGTCTCGAACACATCCGCGAGGTTGAACTGCGTCATGAAATCCCTCCTACAGCCGTCCGAGTCCGTTTCGTCGGACTCCCGACACCGAATCTAGAACACGTTGCACAATTGCGGGAGGGGTTCCGGCGAGGATGTTCTGTGTGGATCTGCATCCGCCATGCGAACACAAATCCACACAGAACGCGACGTTTCGGGTTGTCAGGACCCGACCAGTTCGTCGATCTGCCCGATCGCCGCCGAGGCGCCTTCGACGAGCCCCATGTCGAGCACCTGTGCGAGCGCCTCGGCGGAAGCGAAGGTACTCACGTAGGTCGCGCGGGTGCCGCCGCCGTGTTCGGCGAAGGTGTAGACGCTCGTCGAGACCGGCAGGTCCGGATTCGGGTTGAAGTCCTCGTCCGCGAAGCCGTCGTCGAATGTGAAGCTCGTCGGTTCCTCGACGGTCTTGACCTGCCAGTATCCGGCGTATTTCTCACCTTCCGGACCGGTCATGAAATAGGTGACGCGGCCGCCGGGCGTGAGGTCGTGATCGACCACCGTCGCCGGGCAGGTCGGCGGGCCCCACACCTTCTCGAGTTGCCGCGGATCGGCGTAGATCTGCCAGATCCGCGCTACCGGTGCGGCGAAGTCGGCGGTGATGGTGAGGGTTCGGTTGTCGAGATCGTGCTGAACTTCGGTGACAGGCATGTCGTCAGCTCCCGTTGATCGTGTCGGTTGATATGAGTTCGTCGATGCGCGCGATGCGTCCGCGCCACACGTGTTCGAGTTCGGTGAGCATGGACGCCACCGATCGCACCGCTGTCACGTCGCCGCTGGCCAACTGCTCCCGCCCGCTGCGGCGTTTCGTCAACAGTCCCGCCTTCTCCAGAACCGCGACGTGCTTCTGAACAGCAGCGAAACTCATGTCGTAGTTCGCTGCGAGCGCGGACACCGAATGCTCGCCGGCCAAAACCCTGCGCATGATGTCGCGTCTGGTCCGGTCGGACAACGCGTGGAACAGGGCATCTGCCCGATCCTCGTCGTCTCCGCTCACAGGAACTAATATACAACCGAATGGTTGTACGTTGTCAAGGGCGGATCACGCTCGGGACAAAACCTGTTGTCCGATCAGCGCCCCCCTGCTACTTTCCGAAGGCCGTGCGAGACAACGAGGAGGTGGTACCCGTGAACGCAGTATCGATATGGGTGCTCCCCTCCGAGATCACGGTCGGACGATAGGTCGTCCGGGAGCGCCGCTCGAGCGCACTCCCGAAAGGCACGACCATGCACTTCATTTCACAACGATTGCTCGAGGACGACAGCGTCCTGGAACGCGAGTTCACCCTCGGCGAGGTACCCGGCATCCTGTGGACTCCCGCGTCCGCATCCGCGCCGGTCCCGCTGATCCTGCTCGGCCACCCGCCGGTGGGCCTGCACGCGATGTACCCGCGACTACTGTCCCGGGCCCGTGCTGCCGTGGCGGAGGGATACGCCGCCGCCACGATCCAGAACCCCGGAAGTGGGGAACGGCCTCGATCGGCCGCCGTAGACCAGGCCAGAACCGACCTGCACCGGGCGTTGGCGACCGGTGAACCGGTCAGCGACGACCTCGTCGACCGACTCGTCCTTCCCATGGTCGACAGGGCGGTCCCGGAGGTGCAACGCGCCCTGGACGCTCTACTCGCGCTGCCGCAGATCGGCGGACCGGTGGGGTACTCGGGAGGGGTGATCGCCACCGGCGTGCGGCTGGCGACGGTCGAGCCACGCATCGCGGCCGCCGTTCTGTTCGCGGGGAGTTTCGTGCCCCGCACCACCGTCGAGGAAGCACGGCAAGTCACCGTTCCGCTACACGTCCTGCTGCAGTGGGACGACGAAGGAAACGACCGGCAATCGGCGTTGGACCTGTTCGACGCGTTCGGATCCACGGAGAAATCACTGCACGCCAACATGGGCGGGCACGCCGGTGTCCCACAGCACGCGGCCGACGAGGCGAACCGGTTCTTCGCCCGGCACTTGACGTGAGCGCCGGTCCCGGCGCGCGGCAGGAGTTGCCGATCAGCGTCTCTTGCCGCCGACGCCGGGCACGGCGGTGATTTGCCTCATCCACGCCGCCACCTGATCTTCGTCGAGGTCGTCCACTGAGCCCAGTTCGACGCCCCGCGTGGCCTTTCCCATTCCCACCGGGGTCACTGGCGGTACCGGGTCGAGCAGCACCGCACCGTTGACGAACATGAGCTTCACGTGGCCGGCAAAGCCCCCACAACTGAAACACCACCCGTCACCGACACCGTAGTAGGACATTCCCCATTTCACGGATCGTTGAAGGTCGGGCAGTGTCCTGGCAGCCAACGCGTCTACTGCCTCGGCGATGCCGCGTTGCGGTTGTGGAAGGCTCGCGATGTACGCCCGGACCGGCCGATCGCCGACAGCGGCCTTCGCCGGACTCGCTTTGCCGCGCATCTCCTCGGGCAAACTCGGAGCGCTGTCTGCGTCTGCCGTGTCGTGCCCACCCGGTTTCCGTGCCTTGTTACCGTCGAGATCGTTGTCGTTCATGTCCACACCGTCCTGTAGGTGCTGCGGGAGTCTGTCACGGCACTACGTCTGCCGCACCCCGCGCAGGCTGTCCAGACGGACCTGGATCGGCGCCCGCCACGTCTCGAGATCCTCGGGTCCGTTCTCGGCCCACAACTCGTACAGTTCGGACGACTCCCCGCCGACGATCGTGCGCTCGAGCGTGGTGAGAATCCACGCGCGCTGCTGCGCGGTCAACGAACCCACGAACCCGGCGACGTCCACGCCGTCGAGTTCCGGGGTCGACACCAACCCGAGGTCTGCCGCGAGCACCTCCGCGAGGGCGAGCGCGGCCTGCGCGTCGTCGGCCTCGAGGTATTCGTCGTCGGCACGACCGGCATAGCTGTCGATGTCGAACGACCCCGCGCGCAACTCTGCGATCAGGTCGCCCGCGCCGTCGTTCTCGAACGGACCGTATCCCCACGTCCCCATATGCTCCACTCCTTTGTCGATGCGGGTGACCGTACGGGCGCACTCCGACACACTGGAGCACACGCAGGAGGAGTGGCCGATGAGCTATTTCGAACGAACCGGACCGACCACCTACCGGGCGACGCACCATGTGGGCGGCGCGTGGAATCAGGACGAACAGCACATCGCGCCCGCGCTCGGCCTGATGGTGCACGCCGTCGAACTCGATCGTGATGCCCGGCGCGACGACGGTCTCGCCCTCGGGCGTCTCTCCTACGACATTCTCGGCACCATCCCCGTCGACGACGTCGAGGTGCGGGTCACGGTGGTGCGGCCCGGCCGCACCATCGAACTCGTCGAGGCGGTGCTCGCCCACGACGGTCGGGCGGCGGTGCGGTTGCGGGCCTGGCTGATGCGGACCACACCCACCGGCGACCTGGAAGGCACCTCGCTTCCGCACATCGACCGCCCCGAAGACATGGACGAGTGGGATCCGACAACCCTGTGGCCGGGTGGATTCATCGCATCCACGCAGGTCCGCCGCGCCGATCGCGGGCCGGGACGCGCGTCGTTCTGGGTGCGTACCCCGCTCCCCCTGGTCGCCGGCGAGAATGTCAGCGCCGTCGCCGCCGCCGCGGGCCTGATCGACATCGCCAACGGCATGGCGGTCCGCGCGCATCCCGAGGACATCGCGTTCCCGAACATCGACCTGACCGCGCACTTCTTCGCCGAACCACGCGGCGAATGGCTCGGTTTCGACACGGCGGTGTCGTTCGGGGCGAACGGTCTCGGCGTGACCAGCAGCATCATCCACGACGTGCACGGACCGATCGGCACCGCGGCGCAGGTGCTCACCATCCGACCGTCCTGACCTGCCCGGACCCGCTTCCACCACTCGGGGTACCGTCCGGGCCATGCCCACGATCGTCGTGACCCTGCACAACAACACACCGCCGGACATGCCGGAGCACATCCGCCGCCACGTACCCCACTACTGCGCGCTCGAAGCGGCAACGCATGTGTGGAACCGGGTACTCGTCGACGCGTTCGACGGCGACCTCGACCCGGTCACGGACATCGCGCTGGTCAATGTGAACAGCAACTTCGCCGGCGAACTGTTCACCGAGGAAGCCGAGATCGACGTGGCGGTGACGAAGGTCGGCACCACCTCGGTGACACTGCGGGTCGAGATCGAGCAGGGTGGCACGCGCGCGGCGGATCTGTCGGTGACGCTCGTGCAGGTCGCGGACGGTCGCACCGCAGCGCGCCCGTGGTCACCCCGGCAGATCGCGTGGCTCGACGCACTGCGCGATTAGTTCGGGATCTCTGCTCGTGCCGCCGCGGCGGCGTCCGCGCAGCCACAATGGAGGCGGACGTGGAGGTGTCGATGACCGACAGCACGCACGAAACCCGAATCCACCGCGACGGGCTCGCCGACGAGACCGTCGCCCTGGTGCGACGGTGGATCGCCGAGGCCGCGACCGTCCCACCGGACCGCGGCGCCGCACAACTCGCCGCGGTCCTGCACGACCCGCGCGGCCTCGCGTTCACGGTCGCGTTCATCGACAGGGTGATCCGCCCGGAGGACTCGAACACCGCCGCGCGTGCACTCGCCGACCTGGCCCGCGATGTTC
>NZ_JBAQXC010000085.1:0-8114 GCF_049299235.1 Rhodococcus sp. (in: high G+C Gram-positive bacteria)
GGCGCACCGCGCCCCCGCCGGCGGATTCGAAGAGGTCGTCGTCCCGTCCGCGATGGGTGACGTCAAGGTCCAGATCCAATGGGCTGCACGCGGCGGTGATGCCGCGTTGTATCTGCTCGATGGGATGCGCGCGCGGTCCGATGCCAATGCGTGGTCGTTCGAGACCAACGCGACAGCACTGTTCGCGGACGACGATGTGACCCTGGTGATGCCGGTCGGTGGTGAGGCCAGCTTCTACACCGACTGGGTGGCTGCCTCGAACGTCAATCGGCAGGACGTCACATACAAGTGGGAGACGTTTCTGACCGAGGACCTTCCCGCCTACCTCGAGACTCGCGGTGTCTCGCGCAGCAACAACGCGGTCGTGGGGTTGTCGATGGGTGGCAGTGCTGCCTTGTCGCTGGCTGCGCATCATCGCGATCAGTTCACGGCCGCGGGGTCGTTCTCCGGGTACTTGAACTTGTCCGCTCCGGGGATGCGCGAAGCGATCCGGGTGGCGATGCTCTCGGCGAACGGATACAACGCGGATTCGATGTGGGGGCCGCCGTGGAGTCCGGGATGGTTGCGGAACGATCCGTTCGTGATCGCTCCGCAGCTCGAGGGGATCGACTTGTACGTTTCCGCTGCCAGCGGTCTGCCGGGGGCACACGACAATCCGAGCGGGCTGGTCGGGCACGTCAACAACGCGAGCGCGATGGGACTCGAAGCGCTGTCTCTGGTGCAGACCCGTGCGTTCGAACTGCGCCTCGAATCCCTCGGGATCCCTGCCCAGTTCAGCTTCCCGGCTGCGGGTACTCATTCGTGGGGGTACTGGCAGGACGAGTTGGCGAAGTCGCGGCCGATGTTCCTTGACGCGCTCGGCGTGCACTGACGCTCCGGCAGGTGGGTGTGGTGTCCCGGGTGTGTGCTTCGGGTGGGTTTGCCGTGGACAGATCGGCGGGCGCGCAAGCGGACACCGATTCGGTGGGCACGAGCTGGGCAGGCACCTGCACCTCCATCTCGAGTCCGGTTCTCCTCCGGCCCCCATGTGTAGCACTGCGTCCAGTCCGATATCGCTGCCGCGGCTGCGGGATCGGACTGGACGCCGTGCTGCCGGCGGGCGACGCGCGGGGAGAGATCCGGTGGTGACGAGGATGGCACCCGGTAGACGAACTACAAGAGCCTGCCCCGAGGTCATCGACGCCGCGGCCCCTGAGGTCCGCCGTTCCCCGTGGCACCGTGGTCGCCTGCCGGGTGCTGCCTGAGATGCCCCCGGGGGCCGCCGCCCGACACTGCGGTCAAATGGCCGGCAGGCCCTTCACCTGTGTCGCGGTGAGTAGCGCCGCGGTTGAGCGATGACGCACTCCTCGCATTCCTCGGGTCGAACCGAGCGGGATGGCGATGTTCGGCAGCGGCGGATCCAGGACGAACACTTCGGTCGGGTCGGGCCACAGCACGCCGTTGGCCAGGGCCGGATCGGCCCACGCCTGCCGGATCCGCGTGGAAATCACCGGATTGGGGTGGGTGGGGGCCGGCACGGTGGACGACGCGACGAGGAATCGGGCAGCGATGGCACGGACATGGTCGACGACGAGCCCGTGAGCGAACGCGAGATTGTTGGTGCAGCTACAGATCTGTTGGCCGAGGGAGCACGACCGGAGGTAGACCCCGTACCCGTCGAGCAGAGTCCTGCCAGGGTGCTCCGAGATGCCGATGAGTGAGGTAATCGATTGGCAGTGTGAGCATGGAGGCGGCAGAACGATGTGCGACTGCAGGCCCAGTCGCGTTTGCGCTGCTCTCACACGCGCTGCGGCGCGGCCGGCATGTGGGGTGGATCTCGGGGCGCGGAGATTGGTGTGTGGGGCGGTCACGGCGGTTCCCTCCGTCGGTGTGGAGCCGCCACCGTATCTGACGGCGATTCATTGTCGCAAACACCTGAAAAGCGTTGTTGTATAATTAATTCCGTAAATTCCGATTGCAGCGATCCGCTCGGTAAAGCGCTGCGGATCCGTGTGGGGCGGGGTCCGCCGGCCGGGTGGCGTCCACCGCCGTGGCCGTTGCGCCGCGATCGGTGCGGTGTTGAGGGTGTCCGTGTTCCCCGGCGCGGGGGTCGCTGTTCGTGTACCGCTCGGCGTGCGCACCTCCGCGTAGCTGCACCGAGTGCCGCAACCGTTCGGCGGCGCGCGCGGTGCGCTCGCCGCAACTCACCCGCTCACGCATGCCGCCGGCGGTGATCTACGGCGCAGCGGCGTTTCCGGCGCTGCGCCGAGTGTTCCGCGATGCGCGCATCCCTGTTCTTGCCATCCTGCCGGAACGCGCGGTGACGCAGCGCGTCCCACGTCGTGCCCATCGCGATCCGCAGGCGATTCGGGACGTGTACCGGACGGCCCGACCCGTCCGGTGGGGCCGAGGTGAACGTCGGCCCTCGATCCGTCCGATCTGCGAGGCATCGACCGTGTTCGTGTGCCGATTCCTCGCACACCGCACGGAGTTCGCCCCCGAATTTAGTCGACACATTTCCGATACCATCGAAAATGACCACTTCTACAGGAGGTTTTATGAGCAATGAATGGAATGTTCCGGACGGATTGAATCCTCTCGGAAAAACCGTGGCGGAAACCATCCGCAAGTTCTTCGTGGACCAGCAGATCGATCGGCATGACGGGGGTGGAAGTTTCTATTCTCCACAGGAATGGGCCGACCGCGACGAAGAGTACGGGTTGGGTTCCTTGCTGGTCATCACACACGACGGTGGTTCCCATGCTGTCGCATTCGACCCGGAATACCACGGCAGCGGAGTGCAGGAGTCGTTCCGCAAAGAGCTTTCCGCGATCGGTGTGTACGTCGAGAACTGCACGAGTTGGTATTCAGCGGTATACAAAGCGTAAAAGCTGACTGTCCGAGCGTTGCAACGCCCGAAATTAACCAGTCGCGGCGATCACGACGATCGGGAGTGCCAGTTCATTCCGCGCCTCGCTCATCGGATTGTTCGGACGTGTTGTACGTCGGGATGAGGGCGCCGAATACGATTCTCATCCGCTCCTTCGCCGACCGGCGGAGGGGAAACCCCACTGGTGCAGCGATGCTGCACCACCCGAGAGGATTGATCGTGGCTTCTTCCCAGGAGGGCACCGCTGTGGTCCGGTCATCACGCTGCGCCGCGACGTTCAACCGCGACGAGAAACTCGTCATGCACTCCGGGGTGCACGGTGAGTTCCTCACGGTTGCTTCCGATTCCGGAAGGTATACCGCGCGAGCCGGCGATACGCTCGTCGGTGCCTTCACCACCGAAGCGGACGCCATGATCGCCGCTGTCGAGTCAGTGTGCAGCAGCCGTCACCACCCGGTGTAACGGAAAGCGATGTCCATCCCCGGAAGACTGTGACCTCAGTCGCTGCGGTGCGTGACGCCGGACGCTGAGGCCGGCACGGACGAGGTCACCGCGCCGCGGACCCCGAGCCTTCCGATCATCGGTCTCCGCGACCGTGCCGGAGCTCCGGGTCCTCCACGTGATGTGTTCCTGTGTGCGAGGTGGCACGAATCTCCGTCGATCGTCGACAACAGGGACCGCTCCCGATCCCGTGATGCGCAGGGCGTGTCCCGACACGGGATCGCGGTGCCGGCCGCCTCCAGGGCATCGCCGCCGCCGTACCACCGGCGAGCAGCCGGTCGCTCGATCCGAGCGACGCAGTGCGCCGGTCGGCGACACCATCGACCCGATCTGCTGCGCACGAACATCGGTGGGGTGCCGTTCTCGGTGGTCTCATCGATACCCGGGACGGAAACGACGCGGCACCGCCCCCGGCTGCCAGAAGCGCGAGGACATTTCGATTCGTCGACCGGCCGCTCGACATTGCTCGTTCGCCAGCGGACCGCTGCGGCAGCGGAGGATGATTGCCTCACGGCATCCACCAGCATCTCCACGCGGACCACAGGGAGAGAACGGCATGGGCGAGCCCGACGAGCAACCACGGCCGGTGGACACCCGGCTGCTACGCACGACCGACCTGATCGATCTGCGGTTGGAAGCGCCCGGCTGCACGATCGAAACCACCGACGGCGGAGCGGAACTGGTCGCTGGGCCGGACGCGTCGCTGATCGTGCACTTTCCGCCGCAACACCTCGGCGAGGAAGTCTGGCAGGTCGGTGCCACACCGCCGCCACCGACACCCCCACGCCCCTCCGGCCACGTTGCGGCCGGGCCGAGCCGGCTCGTCTACGCCCTCCCCGAGGGCACCCGCATCACGTTCACACTCGACAGCGTCCTCGAGGCGATGCAGACGTTGCGGCTTCGCGTCGCGGCGGGCGCGACCCCCGACGGGGAGACGAACGAATCGGGCATCGAACCACCCGGCGACCTCGAGACCGCGATCGAGGCGCCCTACCGGCTGGTCATCTCACCGAGCGAGCACGGCGGGTTCCGCCACGAAGTCGGTGCGAAAGGCCCGGATCGCCGGTACGAACTGTGGCGAACACACCTGACTGTCCGGACCGACGACGGCACGTTCGACGACGGCGACACCGACCAACGGATCGTCCGGGCGTTGTGGACCCGCGACTACGAACTACCCGAGGACCCCCAACAACCAGGCTTCACACAGCCACTGACCGCCGACGACCGTGTCGCACTCGTCGAGCAAACCCACGGTGGCAACCCCACGAACGCCCGAACACCGCTGGAAACCGCCCAACTGAGCCTGTCCAGCCTCGGCGCCTGGTTCGACTGGAAACAGTCATGGGACTTCCCGGCGAACATCGTCGACTACCGGCACCAGGCGTTCATGGGCAGGGACGGCTACGTCCGGGTCGCCTACCCGGGATTCCTGTTCCCGTTCGGCCACCGCTGCTTCCTGGTGAAAGTCACCGAACGCAACATCAAACACCGAGCCGCACCAGTTGCCTACCTGTGGCAACGCTGGTTCATCATCCTGCGGCAACCGACCCGCGCATACCCACCGACCGACTACGACAACCCGTTCGGGCAGATCACCGTCGGCCCACTGGTCACCCCCGACATCGACACGCCACCCGACGAACCGGAACCGTTCGTCCCGACACGCAACGGCATCCCGTTTCCGTTCACCCTCACCACCGTCGACCGTGGCGGCGAAACACAGACCTGGCTGGCGCCACTCGTGTTCGTACGGGCAGGAACCGAAGGCCCCCACGCCTTCGTCCACGACGCCGATCAAGCCTCCCCCCTGTACTCCACGGTCCATGAAATCCGCGGCCGCGGACAGACCGTGGCCGTCGCAACACCCGTCAAATCAGGCGACACCGCGATCGAAGTCACCCACCTGATCTTCGATGGGGAAATCAACGCCACCGACATCACCAGTCGGCCCTTCCTCACCGAAACACGAGCGATCGTGCCCGCGATGCGGCACCTGGCACCACAAGCACCAGCAGTCGACCTCGTCTTCGCCGCGCCCTACCTCACCCACGGACTACCCGCCCGCACGCTCGACACGAAACCGGCACCCGGACCACCGAACGCCGGCGAATTGATCCTGGCAGTGAAAAGTGCACCACCCGCCGTCGACTTCCACAACGGATCCGACCGAGCCGGTGGGTTCATCGCCCCCAACCTGACAGTCCGCGGGATCTCCCGCGCGCTCGGCGCGATCGGCGAGAACGGAAACAGCCCCTCCGCCTTCGACGAGGCACAGTTCGATCCCGCATCATTCCTGTCCGGCGCGCTACCGAAACTGTTCGGGTTGTTCGATCTGCTCGATCTCCTCCACGCCGCCGGTCTGGACGAAGCACCGGCGTTCGTCTCCGACACGCTCGGCGCGGCAGCGTCACTGTTCACCGAAGCGGTCCGGCTCAAGGCTGCGCTCGAGGATGCCCAGGCACGCCTCGCGCACGAGGTCAACAATGCTGCGCATGCAGGCGCGGAGGCAGTCGCCCAGCACGCCCGCGACGAACTCGACGCCCACGTCGGGCCGCTCCTCGCCGACATCGACGCGCTGGCCGCTGCCGTCCAGGCCGGTAGTCCACCGGCTGTCGTTTCCGCCGCAGCCGCCCTGGCAAACGATGTACCGACGATGCTGCAGGCGATCGGCCTGCCCGGTGTGCCCGCCGCGGTGCGTGCGGCCGTGACGAACCCTGCCCGAACCCTCACCGACCTGGCCGCGAACCCTGTTCTGGCGCAGCTACTCGCGGGGGTTACGGCCGCGCAGATCACCGCCCGGATGTCGTGGAAACCGCTGATCACGTCGTGGGGGTTGCCGGACGCCCCGAACATCTTCCGTCCCAAGCCGGACTCGCTGCACCTCGACGTCGAAGTGCGCGCGGCGGCCAGTGGGGCGCCGTCGGTCGATATCGTCGCCGAGATCGTCGATTTCGACCTCAACCTCATCGGTGACGGTGAGACCGGGTTGATGACATTGATGTTCCGGCGCATCGGGTTTCATGCTGGCTCGGCCGGTAAACCGGAGGTCGATGTCGTATTCGGCGGGATCAGATTTTTGGGTCCGCTGTCCTTCGTCGATCGACTGCGCGAGCTCATTCCGTTCGACGGGTTTTCCGATCCGCCCTACGTCGATGTCGCGCCCGACGGGGTGACTGCGGGGTTCGACCTCACGTTGCCCAATGTCGGGATCGGAGTGTTCAGCCTGGAGAACATCACCCTCGCCGCGGACGCTCGCGTACCGTTCCTCGGTGACGCGATGACCGTCGGATTCCGCTTCTGCTCCAAGGACGCCCCGTTCCGCCTCACCGTCATGTGCGTCGGCGGCGGCGGTTGGGTCGGGTTGCGTGCGTCCCCGAAAGGGCTTGTGCTGCTCGAGGTGGGGCTCGAGGCGTGCACATCGCTGTCGGTCGATCTCGGGGTGGCGTCGGGGTCGGTGGCGATCTCGGTGGGGGTGTATCTGCGGCTCGAAGCCGATCGTGGCTTGTTCACCGCGTACTTCCGGATCCGTGGCCAGGTCGACGTGCTCGGCCTGATCAGCGCCTCGATCACGCTCGAACTGTCGCTGACGTACCACTTCGAGACGGGCAAACTCACCGGCCGCGCTTCCCTGACGGTCGAGGTCGAGGTGATGTTCTTCTCCGCATCCGTCGAGATCACCGTCGAGCGCACACTCGCGGGCTCGAAAGGTGACCCGACGATGTACCAGGTGATGCCGCCCGACGACACCACGGGCATGAACGCCGACTGGGCCGACTACTGCGGCGCGTTCGCAGCCGTGCCCGCCTGATGTTGGAGGACCGATGCCGACCACCGTCCTGGCGACCGCCCTGCCGCATTCGTTGGCCGAGGACGCACCGTTCCATCTCACGGTGTTCGTCACCCACAAGTTGGTCGGCGGCACCACAGTGGCCGACTTCCCCGCCGCGGCCGACTGGCCGACGACGCTCGCCGGCTGCACGCTCACACTGAACACGTCGCTGGGCACGTCCCTTCCCTTACGCATCGTCTCCGTCGCCGACCCCGACGCGTGGGCTGCTGTCCTGCCACCCGCGACACCGGTCACCGATTTCCCGAGGCCCTCCCTGTCCGGCCAAACGTGGCGCACCAACCCTGCCAGCCGGATGAGCGACCACGCGATCGACCTGCACATCGCGGCGATCACGGCGTCACCGACACGCACACCCGCCGTGGCCGGCAGCCCGGTGGCCGACACCCTGCTGCGCACACTCGCCGGCCTCGACGAGGGCGGACCGCTGGATCGGCTACTTGCCGACGAGGCAGGCCGGGCCCGCCGCGCCCTCCAAGTCCCCCGACAGCGTCTTCAGGACGCACTGACCACGCTCGGGCCGCTCACCGAACCCGACGAAATCGACGTGGTGCGCCGCCAAGGCGAGATCCCACCACCGCCGCCGTACCAGTCGGAGATCGTCGACAGCACCTCCCCCGTGCAGGTGCTACTCGACGACCCGGACGCCGACACCCGGGTGACACACCGACTCGATGCGCTGACCGGCCAAAACGCGATACCGGACCCGTCACTGCAGATGATCACCGATGCCCACGCCATGCGGCGGTACTACGAACGTCCCGAACAGCCGCCGCAGGTGCCCCGCGCCGAACCCGACCCGGATGCGCCGCCGATCCCGCGGCCCGACCGTCCCGAACACGACTTCCACGCGAAGGTCGCCTCGTTCGGGGCGACACCGGCATTGCTGCGGCG
>NZ_JBAQXC010000086.1:0-31164 GCF_049299235.1 Rhodococcus sp. (in: high G+C Gram-positive bacteria)
AGCGGCAACACGCCGATCGTTGCGAAACGGATACCCGGACTCCCGGAGTCGCATCGCGGCAGGTAGAAGGACTCTAATGATCCTGAACCGGATTATTCGACCAGAGCGTGAGTGGCGACACACCGCCGAGTACTTCCCCGAACGCCGACACAACCAGTAGATTTGTCCACGGCACGCGCAATCGTGCCGGGCTCCCTGGCCGACGCCACCCCCCTGTGCGACGCCAGGTGAAGGTGGCGGGGACACCCCCCCTGCTCCCCGCCACCACCAGCCCACTCAGACCTCGGTCCGCACCCGGTCGATGTGCACCAATCGTGCATACCGGTCCGCGGAAGCCGGTTGTGCCTCCTGGCAACCCCCAACGCGCGGGATCGATTGAATCACAGAATTTCCGGCATATCCACACAAAGAGCCACTGCATTCGTGCTGCCGGCACCAGCTGCGATCCCGAGTTTGTTCCCCACACACATGCGGAACCGTTGGCGACGCGCCCCCGGGCGGCGACGTCCCCGACGGTGGCTAGCCTGTTGCAGTGAGTCACGGACACGGACACGGACACGGGCACGGACACGGACACGACGGCCCGGTCCCACTCGGCCCCGTCGCAGCTCGAGTTGTCGTCGGGCTGCTGACAGCCATCGGCATCGCGGTTCTACTCGGCACGATCGCCCTGTGGCCCAGCAGCAGATCCATCGACATCCCCGCTCCGTTTCAGACATCAGGCGGCGGAGCCGTCGTCACCGAAGCAGGCACCGTCGTCGCGCAGGACATCGGTCCGTGCGGCAGCGTGTCCTCGGGCCGCGTGTTCACCGGCGAGCCGGTTCCACCCGCCACGAACGCCTACGAATGTTCCCGCAGTGTGATTTCCATCGATTCGGGACCCAACGACGGCACCCGAACCCTGCTCGAGATCGCACCCGGGCCAGGACAACCGGACCTGCGTCTCGGCGAAGAGATCCGGCTGGTCCGGCAGACCGACCTGTCGGGCGCGACCCAGTACTCCTTCTACGACTACGCGCGGGGCCTGCCGATCGCGCTGATCCTTGTCGCATTCGCGGTCGTGATCATCGCCGTCGCGAGGTGGCGGGGGCTCAGGGCGCTGATCGGACTGTTCGTCGCATTCGCAATACTCGTGGGTTTCATGTTGCCGGCTCTGCTCGACGGGAAGCCGGCCGTGCCCGTCGCCCTGGTCGGCGGCTCACTGATCCTGTACGCCGTGTTGTATCTGGCGCACGGGGTGAACCTCCGCACCAGTTCTGCACTGCTCGGCACGCTGGCGTCGATGGGGCTGGCCGCGCTGCTGTCCTATCTCGCGATCCGCCTGACCCATCTCACCGGATTGTCGGAGGAACAGAACACCGACGTGCAGTTGTACCTCGAGCACGTGAGTATCACGGGTCTGCTGCTCGCCGGATTCATCATCGGTTCGCTCGGTGTCCTCAACGACGTCACGATCACCCAGGCGTCGTCCGCGTTCGAGCTGGCGGCGCTCGACCCGTCGGCAAGCCGCCGCGAGGTGTATTCCTCCGCGATGCGGGTGGGCCGCGACCACATCGCCAGCACCGTGTACACACTGGTGCTCGCCTACGCCGGCGGCGCGCTACCGCTGCTGCTGTTCTTCAGCGTCGCCGGACGATCGATTTCCGACGTCATCACCGGTGACGCCGTCGCGATCGAGATCGTGCGCGCCTGCGTCGGCGGCATCGCGCTGGCGTTGTCGGTACCACTGACGACCGCGATCGCGGCGCTGCTCGCCCGCCCCGTCCGAGCGAGGCGCGGCCCGGCACCCGTCACCGAACCGGTTCGCGGACGTCACGCCCGGTGATCGTGCAGCCGGCACGCCGAACCCGGCGCTACGGTCCCGGCAATTCGAATCGGGGCAGTTCGATCCGCGGTAGCTCCACCGGTGGAAGAACGGGAACCGGGATGTTCAGACCCGGAATCATCGGTGGCGGCGGAGGCGGCTCGGGAGCGGGCGGCACCTGACGCTGTGTGGTCGGTGGCGGTTCCGGTTCGACGGTGGTCGTGGTGGTCGTGACCGGCGCCGGCGCGACCGCGGGTTTCGGTTGCGGTTTCGACGAGGGCGGTGTCGTCACCACAGTTTCGGACGGCGAGGATTCGTCGGCCGGTGTCGAACCGAACACCGTGTTGCCTGCACCGAGCGCGACGCCGATCAACGCGACGACGACCAGCGCGGTGCCCGCAAGGCCCGCGCCGCTGATCTGTTTGCCGCTCACGCGCGGTCCGCGCGCAGTGAGCATTCCCCGCCAGGACCGCGCCCCGCCCGATTCGTCGCCTTCGGTGCCGGCCGGTTGCGTGGTCGGACGGATGATCCGATCGGTGCTCTGGCTCGCCGATGCGAACCCGTCGGCATCGGCA
The DNA here is from genome assembly GCF_049299235.1 of Rhodococcus sp. (in: high G+C Gram-positive bacteria). Taxonomy (GTDB): domain Bacteria; phylum Actinomycetota; class Actinomycetes; order Mycobacteriales; family Mycobacteriaceae; genus Rhodococcus. The sequence goes on from NZ_JBAQXC010000086.1 coordinate 2,380, forward strand.
GGGGCGCCGGCCGGCCGCGCGGTTCGTTCGGTCGCCGACGGCGCGGCGATGCGCGACGCCCCGCCCGCCGACCTGTCGTTCGCCCGAGCCGCGAGCAGCGCCCCGCCCTTCGCGAGAACCAACTCCGGTTCGTGCGGCACCACCAGCGGCAACTTCAGCCAGGACCGTAGAACCTCCTGGACGAGCGGGATGTGCGCGCCGCCGCCGAGCAGCACGATCGCTTCCGGGTCTCGGCCCGCACGCTCGACGATGTCGCGAACGAACCGCGCCGACGATTCGACGCATTGTGCGATCAACGGGTCGAAGGTGTCCCGGGACATCAGGATGAGTCCGGCGGCTCCCGGCACGGCGACCGCGTCGCTCGCGGAGAGTTGTTCCTTGGCCTCGCGGCACTGTGCGTCGAATTCGGTGGACGTGACCGGATCGTCGGGCAGCCACACACCGTTGGTGCCGAGTTGGTGCGCGCGGATCGCGGCGTCGAACACCCGCCCGCCGACGGTATCGGTGCGTCCCGCCAGAACTTGACCGGACGGCAGGTCCACCACGGTCACGGTGAGCCCGGAATCGCCGAGGTCGTAGAACACGGCGGTGTCGGTGCACAGTTCACCGCTCGCGCGCAGATACGCGAGCGCGGCCTCGGACTCGGAGACCAGGCCGAACCTGTCGAGTCCCTGCTCCGACATGGCCGCACGAATCCGGTCGGCCTGAGTTTCGTCGCGGTAGACGATGCCGGCCGTGTCGATCGGTTCGCCTGCCACACCGGTCTGGAACAACACCCCCAATGTTTGAGCGGCGAGGCGAGCGGGGTCGTCGCGAGCCGTGTCCACCACCTGGAACTGATATCCCGCCGCCGGCGCGGTCCGATCGATCGGACGCACGATCCGGACGGCGCTCTCCCCCACGGTCACCCCGAGTACCGAACTCATCAGCCGCCTTCTACAGTTTCCAGCGCCGCTTCAGTACTCCACCCCCGGCGCTTCAAGACGGACTCGATGTTACCCAACAGCCCCGACAGGGCACACTGGCAATCGCCTGCCGTCGGTTCACGGCCCGAGGCATCGAGGTGACGCGCAGGTCGGGGACGTGACGGGGCAGGGCTGGCGACACGAACGCCGGACATATACGCCGACCGGATCACCCCTCGCAATCCGGTCGGCTTCCAGCCGAGCCGCTCCGGGCCGGGTATCCGCCGATCCCACCCCGGAGCGTTCCCGCTTCTCGCAATCCCCGACCCAGCAACCCTAACACGAAACCGGTCAATCGGTTTGTTACTTGAGAGTCACCTCGTCTATAGTCGCCGCATATCACCCGCATGCCGTTCGGCGAGGCCGTGCCTACTCGAGACGCGGCAGGTGCTCGCCCGAAACAAGGAGGGCCGCCACGATGGCCGGGCGCACCAGGACCGACCGACCATGTCCCGAGCAGTCATCCCCGGTCTTGCGGTTCGAAACACCCGTTCCACGGCGATTCGTGCACCGCCGCGCCATCGCCGAAGTCTTCCTCACCGACTGCATCGCCTCGGACGCTGCCGACACGTTCGTCCTGGGCGCACAGTGGCCGCGACTGCACGGCTTCTATCGCTCGCACACCCGCCGTCACGACACGATGCTGCTGGTCGAAACATTTCGCCAGGCCACCATCTACCTGGCCCACACGCGATACCGAGTTCCGCTCGGGCACCCCTTCGTGATGCACACCCTCCGCGTCGACACCGCACCCGAGCACCTGTTCGTCGGCGACCGACCCGCCGAGTTGACGATCACCGCCCACGTCGGCGATCGAATCCACCGAAACGGCATGCTGGCACAGTTCTCGGTCACGTACGTGTGCCACATCGACGGCACCGAAATCGGCCGCGGAGTCGGCACGGCCGGCGTGTTCACGCCCGCCGCCTACGCCCGCCTGCGCTGGGGCGAGTCCGGACCACGCGACATCGGGGCGCCCCACCTGCCCGACCCGATCGCCACCGGACTCGTCGGCCAGTTCCACCCCGACGATGTGGTCCTCGGCGCGTCGCGGAGCTCCGACCGGTGGGTCCTGCGCATCGACGATTCGCATCCGATCCTGTTCGATCACCCCGGAGACCATGTTCCCGGCATGCTCGTCCTCGAAGCGTTCCGGCAGGGCGCGCGCGCGATGCTGCATCAGCCCTGCGCGGATATCGAGACGATCGAAGTCGCCTACCACCGATTCGCGGAGATCGACGTGCCCGCGACGGTCGTGGCCACCCCGGCGCCGGACGATGCCCGCGCCGCATCCCTGTCGATCGAGCAATGGGGCCGGCCCATCGCCACCGGCCGAGTGCGCTTGGCACCGAACCCGATCCGGTTGTGACGGGGTAGAACGGTCAGGACGGCAGAACGTGTCAGGACGCGGCGACCGTCGACCACCGCGCGTGGCGAATCCGGGCGATCTTCTCGTGGCGGCCGACGGGAACTATCCCCGGCAACAGCAGTTCCCACATCTCGTCCAGTCGCTGCACGAGATCGACCCGACCGGTCAGGACGTTCGAGACGAGCTGCACACCGGTGAACGCGCCGATGCCGAATCGGGCGAGCACCGCGGGTTCGATCGTGCCGAGGAGGTCGCCGTCCGCCGATGCGCGTTCGGCCAGCATCTCGAACGCGGCGATCCACCCCAGGTAGGGCTCCGGAGGCCCCGCCACCGCACTGAGCTCCAGCGTCAACCGGATGCCCGCGCGAACCACCGGGTCGTGCACGATCTGCCGACCGATCTCGTAACTGAGCATGACCATCTGTTCCAGGGCCGAATTCCCGGTAGCGGCAATCGCTTCGACGGTAGCGATCGAGATGCCGTGCTGGGCGCTGATGATCGCCTGGGCCAGCTCTTCCTTCGACTTGAAATGGAAGTACAGGGCGCCCTTGGTGGTGCCTGCGATCTCCACGATCGAGCCCAGCGTGGAACCTTCGAATCCCTTCTGCTCGAATGCCTCTGCGGCACCCATGAGGATCTGCTGCCTGGTTGCCACCGCACGAGCCTGTTTGACCACGTTCGCTTCGCCCCTTACGACAAAAGTGAGATGAATTGTGACCGAATCCGCCGGCTGCCCTCCGAACACCATAGACGTAACCGTTGGTCACGGCCCGGCAGTGGACGCTCCGCGGATCGCACTGTTCGGCGCGACCGGGTTCATCGGTAGCGCAACACTCGCAGCGCTGACCAGCGCGGGGGCCGACTGTACCGCAGTTGCACGGCGACCAGGGTCGGTGACGTCGTCGGTGCAGCGTGTCGCCGGAGCCGACCTCACCGATCCGGCGAGCCTGGACGCCGCGCTGAGCGGCGCGGACGTGATCGTGCACGCCGTGTCGTACACCGGCACCGACCCGGAGCAAGCCGACGCCGTGAACCGGGCCGGAACCGAAAATCTCGTCGCCGCGGCCCATTCCCGCTGTGTGCCGCTGATCTACGTCAGCACGATCGGCGTCTACGGTTCCGGGCCGCATCACGGGATCGTCGAGGGAACCCTGGATCCGCAACCGGTGTCCGTGCTCAGTGCCAGCCGGTTCGCCGCCGAAAGATCCGTACTCCAACACGGAGGCACCGTGATCCGGACCGGATTCGTGCACGGCCCCGGCGACCGCTGGTTCACACCCGGCCTGGTCTACATCCTGGCCCGGCTCGGCGCATGGGTAGACGAGGGGCGATCGGTCCTGTCGCTGATCGACGTCGGCGATCTCGGCCGACTGCTGGCCGCGCTCGCGATGCAGGTTCCGCCGCTGGTGCCGGGCGGTGTGGTGTTGCATGCCGCGCACCCAGAGCCCCGGACGGTCCGCGAGATCGCCACCGAACTCGCCGCGGGCGGAACGTTCACGCTCCCACAGGGAAACCTGACGTTTGCCGAAGCACTCTCGCGAGCACCCGAACTGGGGTTGTCCGAACGCAACATCGATCTGGCCGGGCACGACCATCACTACGATTCGACCCGGATCTGGGAGCAGACCGGACTCGACATTCCGCCGGTGCGGCCGCTTCCGGCGTTCTGATGTCCATCACAACACCGAACTACCGGTGCGCCGCCCGATCGCCGTGACCGAGATCCCGGTCCGGGTCGACCACATCCCGAACTCGCTGCTTGAGGGTCACGATGTCCGGGAATCCCCCGTCCACCGTGCGATCCCAGACGGTCCGGCCGCCCGCATCGACCCGGAACACGCCACCGGTGCCGGGTATCAGCGCGACCTCGCCGAGGTCGCATCCGAAGGTGCTGAGCAGTTCCTGTGCCATCCACCCGGCCCGCAGCAGCCATTGGCACTGTGTGCAGTAGGTGATGGTGATCCGTGGTCCGGCCATGTGGCGAGGATATCGGTGACGAGGGAGGCCCCGCCGACCGTGGTGGGGGGTCGACGGGGCCTCGGCAGACCAGTGATGGGGGTACCAGTCTGCGGTCGCCCTCGCAGGGGGGATGGAGGACGACCGAAATGCACAGTAGTCGCCAAAATCGTTACTCGCGAGTACAAACTTGTTTGCGCGTGTCAGCTCAATTCCGTGCGCGAATCGTCGCGCCCACGGCGCTGAATCTCGACGATCTGCTCCTCGGTATCGGCGCGGCGAAGCACACGCCCGATGATCAAGGCCGCAGCCACCGACACCAAGACCCACGCGACGCCGCCGATGGCGATCCACCACCACATACGACGATTGTCCCCGATCTCCGGGACCGGGCCAACTACCACTACGGTCAGTGTTTCGGCTCACCGGGAAGTTCCCAGGTTTCGACACTCTCGCAAGCGACCGCGACGTCCCGCAACTCGATGAATCGGATGTCGAACCGGGAAGTGCATCCGGCGTCGCCGAGTCGCTCGTGCACCTGCCGGGAAATCCTCTCGACCGCGTCGACGTCCCGCGCGGTCCGCCGCGGCAGGTAGACCCGCACCGTGCCGACGGAACACGGACCGTGCGATTGGAACTCCGTCATCGTGCACTCCGCTCCGGATCGGATGGTGACCTATCCGAAAATACAAAGGGAACACGGCAGTTCACACGCGTAGGCGACTACCCGAATCCGTCGCGGCCCGGTCGGCTACCACGATGGTTCGAGGGAGCAACGCCGCGTAGTGCGCCACCCGATCGTCGAGTTTCGGTCAACTCGGGCGCGCATCCGGATGATCGTGCACGAAATTCAGATACGCCTTTGACGGAGTCGGACCACGCTGACCCTGATATTTGGACCCGGCCTTCGCACTGCCGTACGGATGCTCGGCGGGACTGGTCAACCGCAACAGGCACAACTGCCCGATCTTCATCCCCGGCCACAGCGTGATCGGCAGATTCGCGACATTCGACAACTCGAGCGTGATGTGCCCGTCGAAACCGGGGTCGATGAACCCGGCCGTCGAGTGCGTGAGCAGCCCGAGGCGACCGAGCGACGACTTCCCCTCGAGACGACCGGCGAGGTCGTCGGGCAGAGTGCAGCGCTCCATCGTCGAGCCGAGCACGAACTCGCCGGGATGCAACACGAACGATTCGCCCTCCGGAACCTGCACCAGCGACGTCAGTTCGTCCTGCCGCTGCGCGGGGTCGATGTGCGTGTAACGCGTGTTGTTGAAGACACGGAACAGGCTGTCGAGACGGACATCGACGCTCGACGGCTGCACCAACTCCGGGTCGAAAGGGACGATGGCCAGATGCCCGGAGGACAACTGGGCGCGAATGTCGCGATCGGAGAGCAGCACGGATAGAGATTAACAATGTGCCAGTCGCGTCCGAACCGACCGGAGGTCGCGCACGGCCGCGGCGGCCGGATCAGCGCAGGATTGTCGATGCCGCGAACAGCAGTTCGGTGCAGGCATCGACCACCTCGCTCTCCGTGAGCACAACCGTCGCATCGAGCCACGAGGTGAGGGCCTGGGCGAGACCACCGACGACGAAATGCGCGGCGAGGTCGAGACGCGAACTGGATTCCGCCTGATAGAAATCCGCTGCCTGCATCGTCACGAGCCCGGCGAACATGCGGGCGGATTCGAGCCGGCGGCGCGCCAGTTGCGGGTCGGCCTGGCTGACCGAGAACAGCATCCTGCCCATGCGTGGATCCTCCGCGATCTCGCGGACGATGTTCGCGACGGCCGCGTGCACGATGCTGCGTTCGTCGCGGGGAGCGGCCGCGACGGCGGCGAGTGTACTCTGCGCGATCTGCTGCACGACATGGTCGTAGACGGCGCCGGTCAGCGCGTCCCGGTCGTCGAAGCTCTCGTAGAAGTAGCGCGACGCCAGACCCGACTGTTTGCACACGCCGCGTACCGACAAGGTGGGTTCCCCGTCCGGTGCCCCGAGCAGGTCGAGGCCCGCCTCGATGAACTGCGCCCGGCGGTCCGCCTGCCGCTCCTCGCCCGCGCGTCCCCCGTAGCGCCGTCCCGTTGCCATGCGGTCATCTTCGCAGCCCACCCGAAACGGCGTCGCCCACACGGCAACGACCGGTGCCGAGGTCAGGCCCGGAGAGTCTGATACAGTGTGCGACGAGCGGGGGACGAGCTGACGGAAATCAGCAAAAGCCCAGCGTGCCGATGTAGTTCAATGGTAGAACATCAGCTTCCCAAGCTGAATACGCGGGTTCGATTCCCGTCATCGGCTCACTTGAAGGCCCTGGCAAGCGCATTGCGCAGCCAGGGCCTTCATAATCGGTGGTCGACTTTCCGCACGATGACCCTCGGCACCAGGTCCCCGTTCGGCTTCTCTCAGCCGTGTTCTCGACGGGAAAGACCCCCGAATTGACGTATACGCCAAGGATGGCCGATGCCGAGACGGGACAAACCTACGACCAGAAGCTCCTTGCCAAGGCACGCCCGGAAGGCTGGCGGCGTCATGCTGTATGGCGTCAGCAAGCTGGCCTCGATATTTCTTCCTGTTGACGTGCTTGCCTGATCAGTTCGAGATTGGTGTTGTCCGAGCCTGATCGCGCCCAAGAGCGCAGCCGGTTCACCGATGTCGGTCGACTGGACGCCCTTGTCCACCGTTCGGGGGGAACCTCAGCGACCGCGTGGTGCGCGAGGGTGGACACGGCTATGACACCGCCGAAAGCGACGACGCACCGTCAACGCTGTCGACAAGCCCCCACATACGATCGGCGGCGACAACGTCCACAACCGGAGTCGGCTCAATCTTCGGCACAGATTCCCGGTCCGAGTGCCGGAGTCGCGCGGACCGGGAAGAGCCCCGCCGTTCGCGCGTCCGAATCTCGTCACGCTACTCCAACTATAATTGCGATAATCTAATTATAGTTGAACTTGAGGAGGTGCCTACCATACAGCTGAACAGACCGCTGGCCACGGTAACCCCGACCCTGGACGGCGACGTGCTCACTGCCTTGGCCAGCGCGGACGTCACCTTCACGATCAGCCAAATCCAGCGCATCCTCACCACCGGCTCGGGCGAAGGCATCCGCAAGGTCCTCGCCCGCCTCGTCGCGCAGGGCGTGGTGCTACACGATCAGGTGGGCAGGACCAACACCTACCGCCTCAACACCGAGCATCTCGCCGCCGAGCCCATCATGGCGCTGTCCCGGCTGAACTCCACCTTCCTCGAGCGCCTCGAACAGCACCTGGACGAGTGGCGCACGACGCTGCGGTACGCCGCGGTGTTCGGATCGGCGGCGACCGGACGCATGACACTCGACAGCGACATCGACCTGCTCCTGGTGCGCGCCGCCGATACCGGCCACGACGGAGACGATGCGTGGGAGGAACGGGTCACCGAACTCGCCCGACTGGTCACCGCGTGGACAGGCAACGACGCCCGCGTCGTCGAGTACACCGAGGACGAGGTGCGTGCCGCAGCCGCCGCCGGTGAACCCCTGCTCCGTGATGTCGCGCAGCAGGGCCTGACCGTAGCGGGGACACGGAGCTGGTTCACCGCGCAGCTGCGCCCCACTGCGAGGAGAACCTGATGGCAGGGCAACGCGACTGCGACTCCGTTATCACTGCGGGGCGCATGTCCAAGGCGAACGAGTTCTTCGACGCTGCCGACCATCTCGGAGAGGAGATGTCCAACGCCGCCGGGGATTTGTACATCGACGCGGGTATCGCCGCCGCGGACGTGCTCTGCTGCGTGCGCCTCGGTGTGCACTCGAACACCGGTAACCACAGCGAAGCTGTTGCCCTACTCGAGCGTGCGGACAGTGGCTCCGAACGGCATCTGAACACACTGCTGAACGTGAAGAACAAGACTGCCTACACACATCAGGACCTGACCGCCGCGGAGTTGAAGAAGATGAACCGCGCGGCCGAGCACCTGCTCGAGGCAGCGAAGCAGGCCGTCGCCGCTCGGAGATGATCCGCCGCCCCGGATCCCAACGCCTGCCATTGCACACACGCAACATCGAGTGAGGCTCACCCGAACGATGGCCAAAGGGATGACATTCTTCAGGCGACTTCCGCCCGAACTGACGTCTCGATACCGTCGGAACTGAGCATCCCCCAGCAAAGTTCCGCCGATCAGCATTGCAGAAGTGACTCCAATTGTCTACCCGAGCGCTGCGTCCGTCATGCCCAACCCCGATCATGACGGTGGGCATCGTTGCCGAGGACCGCGACGGCGGACTGCAGTTGCTGGCTGCAGCGCGAGCGACGTTCTCCACGGTCGAGTTGGCATGGTCGATGGTGGTTATGCCGGGAGACTCGCTGGGTGGGCGAAACATGTTCTGTCCCTTGTAGTCGAGATCATGAAGCGCTCCGATGATGTCAGCGGATTCACGGCTCTTCCTCGCCGGTGGGTGGTCGAGCGGACGTTCGCGTGGATCCGTAGACACCGTCGGTGTGTCCGTGGCCATGAGGCTCTGCCGGAGAATCACGAAGCGATGGTGTATATCGCTATGGTCGCTACGATGTCGCGTCGGCTTGCTCGGTCAGCATGACCGTACGCCGGATCTCAAACATGCTGCACCAGACTCCCCCTACCCGTCTGCGGCACGAAAGATCCAGTGGAACAACCCGACACGAGCGGTCGTGCGGTCCGCTATGTCCACGCTCTGCCCGAAGACAAGCAAGGGAAGTCACGACGACAGCATCACTCCCCGTCCAGTTCGAGGAGCGATACGCCGCGCGCCGTGAGCCGGAAACGTAGCGGTCTCTTCGTCACCGTCTCAATGATTCCGGCATCGTCTAGGCGCCCCAGCCGTGGGCGGATGAACTGGCTGGATCGACCCACCACCTCGGCCAGGGTGTTCAACGTGACTGCGCGGTTCGCATCGAAGTAGTCGGCCCGACCCAGGGCGAACAGGACATGACCGATGGCGTCGCTCACAATCGGCGGCGTCGACTCGCGGTCGAGTCCCAAGTTCAGCGGAAATTGCTCTTCCGCAAGCAGAACGCGGATACGCGCCGCGAGTGTGTCGATCTCTGCCTGCGCTCGGAGAGATCGAGCAGCAGGCGATGTTGCGCCTCGGCGATGATCTCCAGCATGTCGATCAGGTAGGGCGTCAGATCTCCGCGATTCAAAGGATTCTCCGCGCCGGAGAACGCTTGGTGGTAGCGATCCTTGTTGTCGGCGACAGTCGCCGACAATGCCAGGCCCGCATACGGAGCCAGCACCTGCCTGAGATCCAGTGCGAGCAGGTAGCGTCCGGTTCGGCCGTTGCCGTCGTAGAACGGGTGCGTGTACTCGAAGATGAAGTGTGCAACCACTGCTCTGATCAACCGAGGGATCGTGTCGTCGCGTCCCTGACTCAGCATGAGTGTCACTGGACCAGGTCACCGTGTCTGGGGGCACTGCCGATCCGATCGGCGTCGGGGAGCCGGCGCGGCCATTCGACTGTGCTCCATGTGACGTCGGTGCCCGATCCGACGACCAACGTCGCTGGAAGATACACGCCGGCGGTGATACCACCGGCCGTGTCGGTGTCGATGGTGGGACGCAACCTCACCTGCAGCCCGTGCCGCTGCGCGACCCGACCCACCACGTACAACCCCATGTGCCGGGTGGCGTGCACATCGGCCTCCGCACCTTCCGCGATCCGCTGATTGATCTGGTCCAGTTCCGCAGGGGGAATACCGATTCCCCGGTCGATGATGTCGAGCAACAGGCCGTTCTCCACGGCGGGCGACACCAGGAACACCACCGAGGTGGTCGGGCCCGAGGCACGGAGGGAGTTGTCGAGCAGCTCGGTGAGCAGGTGGATCAGATCATCGACGACCCTGCCGATCAGGGTCACCGGCGGGACCGCACCGAGCCGTACCCGTTCGTAGTGCTCGACCTGCGAGACCGCGGCCCGCATGACGTCCGCGAGGGGTGTGTCGGATCGGGATGTGCGTCGGCCGCGGGTGCCGGCCAGAACCAGCAGGGACTCGCCCGTGCGGCGCATGCGTGCGGCCAGGTGGTCGAGTTCGAACAGGTTGTGCAACCGCTGTGGGTCACGCTCCTTGTATTCGAGGGTTTCGATCAGCGCGAGCTGCCGGTCGACCAGGGATCGGTTTCGGCGGGCGAGGGTTTCGAGCATGGTGGTGATCTGGCGGCGCAGCGTGGCCTGCTCGGCGGCCAGCAACAGCGCCCGACTGTTGACCCCATCGACGGCGCGGGCGACCTGTCCAATCTCCTCTGCGGTGTCGACTCCGATCGGGTCGATCGTGACGGTGGCCGGGTCGGTGTCGCCGCGGATCGCGGCCACCGCACTGGGCAGGTCGTGATAAGCGGCCCGTGTGGTGTCGTCGCGCAGTCGGCGCAGCGACGAGACCAGCATGCCGGCCAGGACCAGTGTGACCGCGACGGCGCAGGCCACCGCGAGCGCGACGAGGACGGCGGTGCGGATCGCCGCGGCCTGCGCGGCATCCCGCTCGGCGTTCAGCTCGACAACGATCCTGCCGACCGATGTGTCGATCAGGTCATTGGCGGCCGCCACTCCGGTGAGCAGCAACGCGGCCAAATCGGGCGCGCGGGTCGCCGAGGTGATCGGGCTCAGCAGCAGATTGTGGCGCCGGTCCGCCGCAGCGCGTAGCTCCGCGATGGTTTGCTGGTCTTCGTCGGCGCCGCGAAGCGCGGCGAGTGCGGCACGTTCGGAACCGAACGCCGTATCCAGCAGTCCGCGGGCGGTATTCGAGTCCTCAATGGATCCGGTGAACGCGGCAGCCTGATCAAACGACAACAGACCGGCGTTCCACAGGTCCAGCAGGCGCTGCGCCTCGTCGAACACGGCGGTGTTCCCGGTCTGATCAATCAAGGCGCGCACCGTGTGCTGGACCTGCAGACCGAATCGGTGTAGCTGCTCGATCAGTGCGGGCAGGTTCGCGCTGGGTGTGGCGGCGGCGCTGCTCAGTTCCCTGCCCTCGGCAAGCATCCCGCTCAGATCGTCGGCCACTACGGGGTCGAGGTCCTCCCGTGCGGCGAGGGCTTCGATGGATGCGGTGTGGTCGTCGAAGATCGCATCGTCATCGCCTACGGGTAGACCGAAGACCGGAACTCCAACAGCCGCAGCGACACTCATGGAGTAGCGCATGATTGCCGGGAGCACCGAGAGTTGTTCGGCGAGTGCCGCCGAATGAGACGTGCGGTCGATCTCGTCGGCGATCTGGACGCCGCCGAATCCGCTGAGTACGAACAGTGGTACAGCGACGATAATGGCGGCTTTCGTGCGAACGCCCCAATCTCGGGGACGGATGCGCCGAGGCCCGGCCGACTTCATCACGGGAATGACCCTTTCATTGCAGTGTCGGGACGGATACACGCGGCCGGAGCCTTCGAGTTTGCGAGGACGCCGATCAGCAGCGAATCACATTGATGCACTGCGTTTCCTGCGAGCCCGCAAAATGCGGGGCACCGGCGAACGTGTCGTCAAGATCCATATTGCGGGAATGGGCGACGCGCCGTGAATGGGTCGAGTCGACGCTGAGCGCCTGCTCGGTCCCTCTCATGTTCAACATACCGGCCGGCGGCCGGGCCACGCGGTTCAGGCGAGCACGATGACCTACCCGACGATCGGGAGGTGAACACCTCCACCGTTTCCCGTCGCGACTGATCCCCTGCGCCGCAAGAAGTTTCACCACGGACTTGGAGAGCCGTGCGGGCACAGGTCATCATGGAAGGCGCCAACGACCCGTGGTCCGGTACCACACTCCCACACTCCGGCAACCATCATCACCTCAGCAAAAGAGGCGACGAGGTCCTCGATCGACCACGCAACGCTACCTAGAAATTCCTGTTCCAGTACTGCGGCGAAGCCGCCATGATGAGCCGCGCTCCACGATCGGGGTCGAGGTCGGTCGTGGTCAGCCAGACGCGCACCGCACCGACCGCTCCGGCGGCGGCATAGGTGACTGCGATGTCGGCACCGGATGGGTCGTTTCGCAACTCCTCGGGCAGGACGCTGGGGCTATGAGCCACCCCGCGCCGCAGCGTCTCGCTGAACGCGTCCTCGAGCACACCTTGCAGGGGGGCGCCCTCCTCGATCGCAGTCCCGTGACGATAGAGATCGGCGTGCTCGGTGATGTGGCCGAGCAACCGAAGCAAACCGTTCGCGACGATATTCGGTGAATTCGGTGCGTCCTCGATCGCTTCCTCGGCGATACGGCGGACCCGTTCCCGCACCAGCGTCGCCAGGAGCTCGGCCGGCGAGGTTCCATGCCGATAGAACGTATCCCTGGTGACTCCGGCCTTACGACACAGACCCGCGACGCTGATCTCGGTGACGGGAAGCTGAGAAGCGAGCTCCCAGATCGCCGAGCCGAGTTTCGCCCGCGAGCGCAGATACCGAGGATCGTCTGCACTGAGCACCGTCCCGGTCCGGGAACCAGTCGTCATGACGAAAGTTTATCCATGGCGGGTTCGAGGTCAGGACCACGTGGTTGAGCCCGGAACCGTGGGACGCGGTTTGCCGAAGTAGAACAGTTCCCACAGTGCGGTGTCCTGGGCCTGATCGATTGCCGATCCGCCTCGGGTGTGCTCGATGCTCACGTCACCGGTGAACCGGTGGTACGCGCCGTTGAAGCCGGAGAACCGCGCGATCGGACGCGCCAGTGCGGGGAGCTGATCGACAAGCTTTTCCTGCAGGATCGTCTGCACACGATCGAACTGGACGTGAAAACGTTCCTCGCCGTCCTCGTAGTCGAAGGCGATCCGGTTGGCGACCGGTTTACCGGTCTTCTCGTCCTGGGTAATGTCCGCCGGCGTGAAGGTCGTCTTCGCGTGATCCTTGACCAGGATCACACCGTCCTTGGCGAGCATGAAGTTGATCTGCTGGTCGTAGTCGTACTTCTTCTCCGCGATGTTGCTGGCGACGATTGCGGTCCAGGGCCCGATCTTGGCTCGTGCCCAGTACCAATCGTGCAGTACCGACCACATTGGTGCGTCTCCCCAATTGTGGTCGTGATAGCCGGTGCCTCGCAGCGTGCGGGTCGTCCCGTCGATGGTGAGCTTCGCGGTCACATCTCCCTGCGGGACCGCCGGCAGCCACGCGAACAGCTTCGCATCGCCAGGGTCCCCGAAGTAGCTGTGGCTGGTCATGTGTCGGTACGACGGAACAGTGCCGACCAGATCGATCCCGACCTCGACGTCGTCGATCTGCGCATCGATGCGGTACCGATGAAGGTCACCGGTGAACCGGTTACGGCCCACGCGCACATCGCAGGTCGTCTGCGATGCACTGAACTCCGACGCCGAGCCCGTGTACTGCTTGGCGATGCTGCGACCGTCCGGAAGGTCGATGTGAATCGTCACCGACGGACGGAAGGGGCCGACCGGGGTGAAGGGCGAGCGCGCGTAGAACTGCACCACGATCGCGGTACCGTCCTCGAGATGTGCGTCGAAGTACCACCACTCCAGATTGCCGCTGTCGGTGGAGATTCGCTGCCCGTCTTCCCACTCCTCCACCTCGTCTTCGCGCAGCTTCAACCGTCGAAAGTCCTCATCCTTGCCTGCAAGCCAGAAGTTTCCCATTTCGCCCGTGCCTCTCCACTATCCACCCTATCTGACAGGTGTCAGTTTATGGTCGCGGTTAGATTGCGTCAACCGCACGCCCTGACTCCTCAACGTGCACCCGCAAGCCGAGCGGAGGGTCCTCACTCCTGCGGCGATCGCTCCCATCAGGGGGATGGTCCGGAATCGTTCTGCCCGGAGTGGTCCTGCTCGGCAATCGGCCATCCAACGAGATTGCCGTGATGGACGTGCTCGCCGCCGATGACCAGCATCGCGGCGACAGTGGCGACCTTCTCGGCCCGCCGGACGGAGATGTGGAAGATTCCCATCGCGTCGGCTTCCTTGTCGACGAAGTTGAAGTAGTGGTTCTCCTTCCAAGGAGCGCTTCGGTCCCTGGGTAGCCCTTGTCGATGAACTCGTCGTGTGGCGTCAGTGTCATCGGTGGTGCTCCTCCGTCAGTGGGCGTCAGTGGTCGGCGTGTAGTTGGAATCGTCGGTACGGAACTCTGCCCCTGCGTAACGTTCGAGGACCTTCGAAACCTTGTGTGTGAGCCGGCGGTCGGCAATGTCGCGCACTGCGGGGATGCGGTGTGCAATGTCGAACGGCAGCATCCGGGCTTTGATGTACACGCCGACGGCGAGAGCACGAAGTTTGTCCGCGGGGGTGATGTCGACACCCATCGCGGCGGCTCGATCGGTGTCGCCGTTGAGCTGGATGCGTGCGAAGAATACTTTGCTGAAGCTCGGCTCGAACCGGGCGCGGATTCGAGCACCGAGAGTGTCCTTGGGTTCGAATGAAGCGTTGAGCGTGCTCACGAGGAGTTGGCCGCAGGTCTCGTCGTCCCAGTCCTTACGCAGGGTCCCGTACCGGGTGGCCATCACGTCCACGATTTCCCTGGGCGTGACGGGCAACAAGTCCCGGGGCAGCCCCAAAAGATGGCAACGGTAGTTACCGAACTCGACACGAGCGCGTTCGTCGGGGTTGAAGTGATCGCGGCCACCGGCCAGCACGCCGAGCGAAAGTTGGAACAATCCGATGTTGCCCGCCGGCATCTGATCGGCCTGGGGAATCGGAATGCCGTACTCGCTGCTGTTCCAGCGCCCGCGCTTCATGATGTTGATCCGGACCATCGAATGCATGAGACGAACCATCGCTGCGGCGTGGAATCCCGTGCCGCCGGGTTCGAGTGCTCCTGGCAAGACCGAGGATGTGAAGAAGGCGGCAGTCTCCTTCACCCGCTTACCCGCCGTGCGCTCGGAGAATGCCCCTGTGATCGCCATGGGGAGCGCGGTGTACTTGTTCATGAACGTACCGATCAGCCCGCCACGGATCGCGTAGTGCAATACATGAGCAGCGGAGTTTCGTTCCAGGGCGGCGCCTTGCTTCACAAGATTCATGTCGATCCACTCCGGGATCTGTGTCATGTCGGCGATGAAGTCGACAAGTTCCTGCGGCGCGTCCTCGACGTTCTCGACGCCTCGCTGGCAAGCCTCGACGAGCATGTCGACAAGTCGCTTGAATCCGTATTCGGGCATCAATGCTGCGTATGCGTCACCGACACGGTCACCGAGCATCGTGTAGTCGGCGATCAGCGAGACCAGTTCCTTGTTCGCCAGGAGTCGGGGCCGTTGGTCGGCCAGCTCGGTTCGAAGCTGGGACGGCACTTCGGGATCGGTTGTGAAACGCAGAGGTACCGTCTCGAAATCGATCGATCCGTATATGGCTGGGATCGCGGCCTTCTGATCTCTCACCTGTGCTGTTCGGTCTTGTGCAGTCGTCATGATTCGATCGCTCCTTGTTTCTGGACGTTGCTTGTTCTGGTGCACTCGATCGAGGGTCGGGATGACCCGCAGTGCGCAATTGCGTTGGCGTCGTATTCGTATGGGGCGGAACGTCAGATCGGGCGTGCCGTCGACGGCCCGCTGCCTCGCAGCGTGTTCTTGAGGATTTTTCCGGATGCATTGCGTGGGAGTGCATCGACGAGATGTAGCCGGGTCGGGAGTTTGTACTTCGCAAGCGATGTGGATGCCCACTGCCGGAGGGTGTCGGTGTCGAGGGCGGGGGCGCCGGACCGGAGAACGGCATAGGCAACCGGCGTTTCGCCCCAGGCCGGGTGGGGGTGGCCGACAATTGTGACTTCGGCGATGTCCGGGTGTGCGGCAAGGACGTTCTCGACTTCCGAACAGTAAATGTTCTCGCCACCGGAGATGATCATGTCCTTGGCCCGATCGACGACGTAGACAAACCCTTCGTCGTCGACACGGACGAGATCGCCGGAGTGAAACCAGCCGCCGTGGAATGCGTCGGCGGTGGCGTCGGGGCGGTTCCAGTAGCCGAGCATCAGCCCGGGGCCGCGGTAGACGATCTCGCCGACCTCGCCCGGCGCGACATCGCCCATGTCGGGGTTGACGACGCGAGCGGTGACAGCGGCGATGGGGCGTCCGACGGAGCCCAGTTTGCGGATCGCATCCTTACCGTGGAGGACGCAGGTCACCGGGGACATTTCGGTCTGGCCGAACAACGCGACGCTCATCGCCCGGGGGAAGGCCTCGGCCATGTGTCGCAGGAGGGTATCGGTAGCGGGCGCGGCACCCCACCCGAGAATCCGCAGTCGATCGAGTTTCCGGGTGGCGACGTGCGGCTCGGCGCACAGTGCCTGCCACTGGGTCGGTACGAGGAAGACGCTGGTGACGCCTTCGGTTTCGAGCACGTCCAGGATCTCGTGTGCGGCGAATGCCCGGGTGGGGTGGATGACGAGGGTGCCGCCGACGAACAGAGTCGGGACGACGGAGCCGATTGCACCGATGTGAAACAACGGTGAGGCGATCAGGTTGACCTCCTCTTCGTCCACGTAGTGGAAGGCGCGCATGACGGTGATGCCCTGCGCTTGCAGGTTGAGGTGGGTCAGGATCGCGCCCTTGGGTTTTCCGGTGGTGCCGGAGGTGTACATGATCAGCGCGGGGGTGGTTTCCGGCACGTCCGGCAGGACGATCGGTTCGTCCGGAACGCCGTCGAGGAGAGCTGCGTACGACTCGAAACCGGCGGTGTCGGTTCCGGTTGCGATCACCCGGGGTGGTTCGTCGAGTTCGGCGAGGGCAGCGGCAACGATCGGAATGCCCAGATCGTCGCCGACTACGATTTTCGCGCCGGAGTCCTCGAGGATGTAGGCCGTTTCCGGGCCGGTCAGCCGGAAGTTGACCGGCACCGCGATCGCACCGAGAAGGTTTGCAGCCAAAACTGTTTCGATGAACTCGGGGCAATTGCCGGTGACGAGTGCGACGCGGTCGCCGAATCCGACGCCGCGGGCGGCGAAACCCTGCGCCAAGGCGTGCACTCGGTCCCGGAGCTGAATCCAGGTCGTGGTCGATCCGTTGAACCGGATAGCGGGACGGTCGCCGAGGGCTGCAGCATGCCGTTCGAGGTGATTCATCCAGTGCGAGCGCCGCGCGAGGTGAGGCTGATGGGTCTGTTCGGTCGTGGGGACCACGTGTTGCACCTTTCGGGAGAGGTCGCCGGGAAAGTGCGGAATCGGAGCCTGTCCATGCGGGGTGTTCATCAGCGGACCTGCAGGACGTCGCGGGCGATGATCGTCTTCATGATTTCCGTGGTGCCACCGAAGATGGTGGTGATACGGGTGTCGGCGAAGGCCCGGGCGATCGGGTATTCGAGCATGTAGCCGTAGCCGCCGAACATCTGAACGCACCGGTCGACGATCCGTTTGTGCATTTCGCTGGCCCACCACTTTGCTTTTGCGGCATCGACGGCGGACAGTTCGGTGCGGTTGAGGCGGGTGACGGCGTCGTCGATGTAGGCCTGGGTGACCTCGAGTTCCGTGACCATTTCGGCGATGGCGAACTGGGTGTTCTGGAACTCGGCGATCGTCTTGCCGAACGCTATGCGCTGGTGGACGTAGTCGATGGTCCATGCGAGGGCGGCGCGCGCACCGGCACAGGCGGTGACAGCGATGCTCATCCGTTCGAGCGGCAGGTGCGACATCACGGCGTGGAGGCCGCGGCCTTCGGTCCCGAGAAGAGCGCCCGGATCGAGCCGGACGTCGTCGAAGTTCAACTCGGCAGCGTCCTGTGCTCGCAGACCGACCTTCTTCAGGCGCCGGCCGCGGCTGAAACCGGGGGTGCCGGTCTCGACCGTGAACAGGCTGAATGCCTTGCTTCCCGAGTCGGGGGCGGTGTCGGTCCGCGCGACGACCACCACGACGTCGGCATTGATGCCGTTGCTGATGAACGTTTTGGACCCGTTGAGGATCCAGCCGTCACCGTCGCGTCTCGCGGTGGTACGAATGCTCTGCAGGTCCGAGCCTGCACCGGGTTCGGTCATGGCGATCGCACTGATGAACTCTCCGGTGGCCATCTTCGGCAGCCATCGCTTCGCCTGTTCCGGTGTGGCGAGATCGATGAGATACGGGAGCGTGATGTCGGTGTGGGTGGCGAATCCGGCGGCCAGCGACGTCGCACCGACGCGGGCGCTCTCCTCGATCATTGCGATGCGGAACCGATAGTCGCCGACGCCGGCGCCGCCGAGGTCCTCGGGTACGGGAAGTCCCAGGAACCCGGGGGCGCCGGCTTTGGTCCAGATCTCGCGCGGAATGTCGCCGGCGTCGTCCCATTCCTCGATGTGGTCGACGACCTCCCGGGTGAGAAACTCCCTGAAGCTCGAGCGGAATGCCTCGTGTTCGTCGTCGAAGAGCGAGCGGCGCGTGTAGAGATCGGACATGCGGGTCGGAGCCTTTCGATGGTGTTATGCCACAGTCGAACCCACCGGGTGACGGAGAATCCGGTAGCCACCGGGATTTCGGATCGGTGCGCGAGAGGACTTGCGGCGTGGCCGTTCCTCAGCCGGCCGCCGCGGCGACCGTGTAGACGGACTGGTAGGTGAGGTAGGAATCGAGTCCTTCGGGCCCGAGTTCACGGCCGTATCCACTGGCCTTGACTCCACCGAACGGTGAGCCGAGATCGAGAGAGTAGGAATTGATCCCGACTGTGCCGGTCTCGATCCGACGGGCGATCCCTGCTGCGCGCTCGAGGTCGCTGGACCACACAGTTCCCCCGAGACCGAATTCGCTGTCGTTCGCGAGCTGGACTGCCTGGGAATCGCTGTCGTACTTGATGATCGACAGGACGGGGCCGAAGATCTCCTCCTGCGCGATGGTGTGGTTGTTGTCGACATCGGCGAATACCGTCGGTGCGACGAAGAAGCCGTCGAAGCCGCTGACTGCGCCGCCCCCGGTGGTCAGGCGCGCCGAGCTGGCTCTGCCGGCGTCGATGTAGCCCAGCACGCGCTTCTGGTGGTGGGCGGTGACCAGAGGACCGATCTGGGTGTCCTGCTCGAGGGGGTCGCCGACCGTGAAGGACTTCACGACCGAGGTGACGGCGTCAACAATCTCGTTGTATCGGCTTGCCGGGACGAGCAGTCTGGTGGTGGCATAGCAGGTCATGCCGTTGTTGGCGAAACAGGCGCCGTGAAGACCGTCGGCAAGGACATCGAGGTCGACGTCGTCGAGAACGATGCCGGCCGATTTGCCGCCGAGTTCGAGCGTGACCGGTCGCAGGAGCCGGCCGCATGCCTCGCCGATCGCGCGGCCGGCCGGGGTGGAACCGGTGAACGCGACCTTGTCGATACCGGGGTGGGAGACCAGGTGCTCGCTGGCATCGAGTCCGGCCGGCACGATGTTGAGCACACCCGGCGGCAGCCCCGCCTCCAGTGCGGCATCTGCGAAGACGAAAGCGTCGAGCGCGGTCTCGAGGGCGGCCTTGAACACGACCGTGCATCCGGCGGCCAACGCAGGGGCTATCTTCATCATCGCCAGGGTCTGGGGGTAGTTCCACGGGGAGATGGCGGCGACGACACCGACGGGTACGCGGCGCACCTCGGTGCTCCCCACGAGGCTGGGGCGATGTTCTTGCCATGCGGTTGTGCGCCCGAGCCCTGCATACATCGCGAGCAGCCCCGCGGGGGCGAGTCCGTTGGCGGATGCCGACAGCGTGATCGGCATCCCGTTCTCCTGGCTGCACAACGCCGCGGTATGCGAGCCGCGAGTGCGGAAGCGAAGCGTTCGAGTATGTCGGCACGCTCGTGCGCGGAGGTTCCGGACCACCCCGGCAGGGCTGCGTTGGCTGCCGCCACGGCAATGTCGATGTCCACTGTGCTCGCGGTGGCGGCGACGCCGAGGACCGTGGCGTCAGTCGGATTCACCACGTCCACGGAGGCGCCGGAGCCGGCAACGAAGGTGCCGTCGATGAACAGGTGGGGACGGTCGAATTTCATGATGTCTCCTGGTTGGGGATGGCGTGCGGGAAGAGATTCCAGCGGGGCCGACGGGTGTCCGGTCGGAGGAGTGCATCGAGTCCGCCCACCTGCTGTCCCCGACGGCCGCAACGTCGACCCCGAGCGGTAATGGGCTCACCGAACGAATCTGCATTGCAAGGGATGTGACCGAATTGGCGGAATTCGCCGGGGAGGGTCGTCGCGTCGTCCGAATCCTGCTGCGTACGCGTCGTCTGCAGCGACAGCGATGATCAGTGGGGTTCTTCCCCTCCGATCGCACGACCCGAGGTCCCGTTCGTAGCTACGGTGTCGGGGCGTGTGAAATCAGGACTTTGACATCACGACTCTTACCGCTGGCGAGGTCACGGATTGCCGCATCCGCATCGTCGAGATTCACGACGGAGGTGATCAGCGCGTCACGGTTGACTTTGCCGGACGCAAGGGCCTGCAGTGACTCCTTGAAGTCACTGCGGCTGTACGCGGTGGAACCGACAATAGTGAGTTCGTTCAGTACGACGGAGGTCAGCAGAACCTCCGACGGCTTGGTCGGTATACCCACGATCACCAGCCGTGCCCCGTACTGGAGAAAATCCAGCGCCTGTTGGGCGACGCTCGGATGTCCGCTGCAGTCGATCGCCGCACGGGGGCCGTGCGGGAAACGGCCGGCGATCTCCTGCGCCGCGTCGTCCGGGTTAGTAACTGCAGCACCGAGATTCAGCGCTTGTTCTCGACGTTCCGGGTTGGGCTCGACTACGAGAATGTCGGTGATTCCCCGCGCGTGGAGTGCCTCGGTGCAGAGAAGCCCGATGGGTCCGGCGCCGATCACGACCACGGCGTCACCTGCCTCGACGCGCGCGTGGGAGACTGCGCGGACGGCGACGGCAAGTGGTTCGGTCAGCGCGGCATCGCGGAGGCTGAGCTCGCCGGGGACGCTGCACAGCATGTGGCTGGGGACCGTGACCGTCGAGGCCAGGCCTCCGGCACGGCCGAGCCCGGGCCCTGCGAAAACACCCGCGATACAGATGGCGTTGTCGTCGTTGCTCAGGCACGCCGGGCACTGCCCGCACGGGTCGATCGGCAGCACAACCACGCGATCCCCGACCGCCCAGTCGAGCACGTCGTCGGCGACGGCGCTGATCACGCCGGAGAATTCATGACCGAGGATGTGTCCGGCCATGGGTTCCGGTGGGTCCATGAAGAAGTGGATATCCGATCCGCACAGCCCACAGTAGGCGACGTCGATACTGACCTCGCCTGATGAAGGTGTGGGGCAGTCGGTTTCGGTGACCTCGAGTGCTCGATCGGAGCTGATGACTGCGGCGATTGTCATGATGTGCCTTCTCGTGAGGACGTTGTGGGTGCGGTTCCAGCAAGGATTCGTTACTCGATCTCGAGTGCGAGCATCGGGACGCGGGTGCTTTCCGGATCGGCCGGGAGTGGAGGTCTCGGGTGGGTATCGCTGCGCCGCCCGGTAGCGGACGTGCAGCGGATTCCGAGTAGGTGTGGCCTCCGGCGCCGGAGCGATGTCCGGTCGAGGTGTCCGGACTACCTTTTCCGGAGGTTCTCGTAGTAGGGGATGACGATTTCGTCGGTCGCCTCGAGGTCACCGAGCATCATCGTCGTAGCGGGGTGAACAACAGTTGCCGAGGTGGCCACGTTGATGCACGCGGGACGTCCCGATGCGAATGCGCGCTCGACCGCGGGCCGAACTTCCGCGGGATCGGTGACGTGTTCGCCGTAGCAGCCGAAGGCTTCGGCCACCCTGTCGTAGCGGGTGTCGGAGAGTCGCGTGATCACGTCGTTGCCGGCACCGTATACCGCATGCTGGCCGTGGATCGACATCCCCCAGCACGCGTTGTTGAGTACCACGGTGACGATGGGCAGGCCGTGTCGGACCATGGTGTCGAACTCCTGGATGTGGAAGCCGAGGGACCCGTCTCCCGTGATCTGGAGTACCCGTTGTCCCTTGCTCGCGGCTTGCGCGCCCAGTGCGAAACCCATTCCTGTACCGATGAAACCCATGTATCCCAGCGTCAGGATCTTTGCCGGTGGCGCCACTGGAAGTGCGAGCATCGGCCACAGCGGCGCTTCACCGCCGTCGAACACGGCGAGTGCACCGGAGCCGGTGCCCAGCAACGCCTCACGCACCGCCTGGTACGGGTGGATTCGGTTGTCGACAGTAGAGAGGTCGGCGCTCAGCAGCATGTCCATCATCTGCGCCATTCCGGTGACGGACCGGACCCACGATTCCCGGGCCGGCCAGACATGGTTCGAACGGGAGTCCGCAGTCAACAGCGCACGCACGGTTGCTCCGCAGTCGCCGACCAGAGCAAGTTCAACGGGGCCGAGGCGCCCCATTTCGGAGCCGTCGATGTCGACCTGGATCACCCGCGACCCGGCGAGCGACGACCCCGAGCGGCCGCCTGTGAACAGTCCGGCGCGTGCTCCGAGCATCACAATGACGTCCGGCCTGCCCTGTCCTGTGCCGAGGAACGCACGGAAATTGTCGACGGCACCGCCGTTCATGGGGTGCTCGGGGTCGAGGACGCCGAATCCCCTGCTGTTGAAGAACACCGGAGCGTTGATGCGCTCGGCGAACTTCCCGAGCTCGTCGCCACAGTTCGACCACTGCGCACCACCACCGACGATGATGACCGGTCGTTCTGCCTCCCGCAGTACATCCAGTGCCTTGTCGATCGAGGAGTCCGACGGTGTCGGATGGACGTCGAGAGATGTCGGTCCTGCGGGAAGTACTGTGTCGGTGGGAACTTCGGTGACGAGGACGTCGATCGGCAGTTCCAAGTAGACAGGGCCGGGACGACCCGAGAGCGCCGTCCGCACGGCCAAGGCCACCATGTCCGGAATCCGCTCCACGTGAGTGATCCGCTGCGCCCACTTCGTGACAGTCCGCGCCGCGGCGACCTGGTCGAGGCCGCCTTGCATCTCGTTCGTCAGCGCCTCTCCCTGGGGCGGCGAACTCGCGATCATCAGCATCGGAATCGCATCCGAGAGCGCGTTCGGAAGGGCCGCGATCCCGTTCATGAATCCGGGACCCGACGTCACCACAGCTACTCCGAGCCGGCCGGTGACCCGTGAGTAGCCCTCCGCGGCGTGACCGACCGCTGCTTCGTGGCGTCCGTCGACGAGCTCGATGCTCGCGTCCCCGCACGCTGCAAAGAAGGAGTCCAGATGTCCACCGTGCAAGGCGAAGGCGAGATCTACTCCCGCACTTTCGAGACTCTGCGCCAGCAAAGTGCCTCCGTTGACGAGCTCAGTCATGCGTCCTCCGTGATCTATCTAACACCCAACAGTGATACCGAAGTCTGAACTGATACTCAAGTATTGTCAATGGCGCTGGTAGTTTTTTTGCCATGGCAAAGACCCCTCCGGCAACCGCCGAATCCCAGCACGGCGCGGCAGCGGCACGTGTCGAGCCCGCCAAGCCGACCTCGCTGCGCGAGCGCAAGAAGATCAAAACGGCCGCGGCGATCTACGATGCGGCGATCGAACTGTTCGCAGAACACGCCTATGCGGAAGTGTCGATCGAAGACATCTGCGAGAAGGCCGAAGTCGGGCGTGCGACATTCTTTCGTATCTATGGAACGAAGACCGGTCTGCTGATGGAGTTCAATCGCCGCGTTGCGGTGGCCGCCCGGGGCAGGATTCACCTGAACGGGGCCGAGTCGTCGATCGCTCAGTTGCGGATTCTTGCAGAGGAGATCGGCGTCGCGTGGTCCATCAGCGGATCCGGGATGGTATCCCTGGCCGGTGAGATGCTTCGCGACGGTTTGGTCGGAGAGGCTATGTCCGCGGGGGTCACCGATGACGCCCCGAACATCCACGACCCACTGCTGGAGTTGGTGGGGCAAGTCCTCGGGGCGGGCATCGACCGCGGCGAGTTCGACCTCGCCCGCGTCCCCTTACCTGTCATGGCGTACCTGATGGTGACAGGGCTCGCGGCCTGCGTCGCGGACTGGCTGATGCGGCCCGGGACGCGCGACGTCACCGAGGTCGTCGAACACATGCTCGACGTACTGCTCCGGGGAATCTGTACCGATCCGATTCGCTAACTTCCGAGACTTTAGTCTCGCTTAATACCATAGTCTCAAATATGGATCTCCCTTCTCCCCGGGTCGATGCGGCTCTGATCGTGAAGCGGGTGGCGATCCTTGTTGTCGGCGACAGTCGCCGACAATGCCAGGCCCGCATACGGAGCCAGCACCTGCCTGAGATCCAGTGCGAGCAGGTAACGCCCGGTTCGGCCGTTGCCGTCGTAGAACGGGTGCGTGTACTCGAAGATGAAGTGTGCAACCACTGCTCTGATCAACCGAGGGATCGTGTCGTCGCGTCCCTGGCTCAGCATGAGGTCAGGGCGTCGTCGTCGCGAGAGGTTGTTCCGACCGCACCACTTCGATTGCCTTGCTGATCTCCTTCCTGGTCGAGCGGACCCGTTCGATCTCGTTCGTTGCCTGAATCTCGTCGATCACCATGCGATGCAGGTAGTGGCTACGCGCGCGGACCGGCGGACCATCAGCGGCCCAAGTGTCACCGGTGTTCACCGAGGCCACGGACACCGATGCCGACGACGTGAACAGGCTCCGCCTACTTCCCCGGCGAGCCGCGACGTCAGCGCCGTGTCGACGCCCGCTCGACCAGTTCGACGGGAAGCTTCACCGATTCGACGTCGTTGCCGGCGATGAGCGACAGGAGGTGACGCACCCCCGTCGCCCCGATGAGGCGCGCCGGTGACCGGACGGTGGTCAGCGGCACCGGTAGCTGGGCGACCACCGGAATGTCGTTGTACCCGACGAGTGCGAGATCGTCGGGGATCCGCAGCCCGAGGTCGCGGGCGACGCCGAGGACGCCGATGGCGATGGTGTCGCTGACGGTGAAGATCGCCTCGGGAGGCGAATCCGACTCGAGGAGAATCGTGGCCGCGGCGACACCGCCGGACACATTGAAGTCGGATCGGACGACACGATCGGGGCGAAGTTCGATGCCGTCCTCGGCCAGCGCGGCGCGGAACCCGGCGAGGCGGTCGCGGGAGGTGCTCGCGTAGTCGGGGCCCGCGATGACGGCGATCCCGGTGAAGCCGCGGTCGAGGAGATGTCGTCCGGCGAGGTAGCCGCCCCGATGGTCGTCGCCGCACACGAACGGCAGGCCGACGTCGGCGTGGCGGTTGAGTTGCAGCATCGGCAGCGCCCCCACCGACAGCGAGTCGACGAACTCGCGTCCGGGGCTGTGCAGGCTGCTCAGCAGCAGCCCGTCCACCTGCCTGCTGACGAGGAATTCGATGGCGCGGCGCTGGGCGTCGAGGTCGTCGGGCGGGCTCGACAGCAGCACCGAGTAGCCGGCCTGCGTCGCCGTCTCCTCGATGCCCTGGAACATGGTTGCGACCACGCCGTCGGTGAGTCGCGGCATGACGACGCCGAGGGTGGTGGTCTTGCGTGTTCGCAGGCTCGCGGCCCACAGATTGGGCTGGTAGCCGAGCTCCACCGCGAACTCACGCACCCGCAGCGCGGCCTCGGACCAGCCGTCGGCGGGTTCGGGCTGGCGGAGCACCCGGGACGCCGTCGACACGTGGACACCGGCGCGTTCGGCGATTTCGCGGAGGGTCGGCGGACGCCCGGAGGTGCGTGTCGGGCGGTCCGGCTGGTTCACGGGCAATCCTCGCGCTCGGGGACGGGTCACCGGCGGGCACGTGGTTGACGACCGCCGCAATGCGCCTTAGTCTACTTCACGAAATCGTTTGCGCAATCGTTCTCGCGAACGTTTGCGCATCCGTCCCACCGGCCCCGTGGAGGAACAATGTCCGACCCGCAGACCCTGTCTCAGCTCTTCGCCCTCGACTCGCTGCTCGACGCCGAGGAGATCGCAATCCGTGACGCCGTGCGGAAGTTCTCGAACGAGAAGATCCGCCCGCACATCGCTACCTGGTTCGAGGATGCGAAGCTGCCGGTGCGGGAACTGGCGGAAGGGCTGGGCGAACTCGGCGTCCTCGGCATGCACCTCGAGGGCTACGGCTGCGCCGGCATGAGCGCCACCGCCTACGGCCTGGCGTGCCTGGAACTCGAGGCCGTCGACTCCGGAATCCGCAGTCTCGTGTCCGTCCAGGGCTCGCTCGCCATGTTCGCGATCCACCACTACGGCAGCGAAGACCAGAAGCAGGAATGGCTGCCCCGCATGGCCGCAGGCAAGGCGATCGGCTGCTTCGGCCTGACCGAACCCGACTTCGGTTCCAACCCCGCCGGCATGCGCACCAATGCCAAGCGGGACGGCGACGACTGGATCCTCAACGGCACCAAGATGTGGATCACCAACGGGTCCGTCGCCGACGTCGCCGTCGTGTGGGCACGCACCGACGACGGCATCCGCGGATTCGTCGTACCCACCGACACCCCCGGCTTCTCGGCGCCCGAGATCAAGCACAAGATGTCGCTGCGGGCGTCCGTCACCTCCGAACTCGTCCTCGAGGACGTCCGGCTGCCCGAATCCGCGATGCTTCCGGAGGCCAAGGGCCTGTCCGGTCCGCTGGGCTGCCTCAACGAGGCCCGGTTCGGCATCATCTTCGGCGCAATAGGCGCGGCACGCGACTGCCTGGAATCCGCCATCTCGTACGCACAGGACCGCCGGGTCTTCGACAAGTCGCTCGCCGCCTACCAGATCACCCAGGTCAAGATCGCCGACATGGCGCTCGAGGTCGGCAAGGGACACCTGCTCGCATACCACCTCGGCCGCCTCAAGGACCGCGGCGAGGTCCGCTCCGAACAGGTCAGCACGGGCAAGCTGAACAACGTCCGCGAGGCCATCGCCGTCGCCCGCGAATGCCGGACCATCCTCGGCGCAAACGGAATCACACTGGAATACCCGGTGATCCGGCACGCCAACAACCTCGAGTCGGTGCTCACCTACGAGGGCACGTCCGAGGTGCATCAGCTGGTGATCGGCAAGGCGCTGACAGGTGAGGCGGCGTTCCGGTGAGCCGGAAGAGCGCCCTCGACGACCTGCTGATCGCCGACTTCGGACGGGTGCTCGCCGGGCCCTACGCCACGATGCTGCTCGCCGACCTCGGGGCGGACGTCGTGAAGATCGAACGTGCCGGTGTCGGTGACGACACGAGGCAGTGGGGTCCGCCGTGGGTGGGCGACGAGTCCACCTACTTCCAATCCGTCAACCGCAACAAGCGATCGGTCGCCTGGGATTTGCGTGACCCCGCCGACCTCGACCAGGCACGCGAACTCGTCGCCCGGGCCGATGTGGTGGTGGAGAACTTCCTACCCGGCAGGATGGACCGACTCGGGCTCGGCTACGACGCGATGCGGGAGATCAATCCCGATGTCGTCTACTGCTCCGTGACGGGGTTCGGCGGCGAGAACAACCTGCCCGGATACGACCTGCTCGTCCAGGCTGTCGGCGGATTGATGAGCATCACCGGCCCAGAACCCGGTGTGCCCACGAAGGTCGGAGTGGCCGTCGTCGACATCATCACCGGACTGCACGCCGCGGTCGGGATACTCGCGGCACTCCGGCACCGCGACCGCAGCGGTGAGGGACAACGCGTCGAGGTGAATCTGCTGTCGTCGCTGCTGTCCGCCCTCGCCAACCAGACGTCGGGGTATGTGGGAGCCGGTGTCGTCCCGCAGGCCATGGGCAACCAGCACCCCAGCATCGCGCCGTACGAGGTGTTCCAGACCGGCGACCGCCCGCTGGTGCTGGCGGTGGGAAACAACCGTCAATTCGGCTCTCTCGTCCAGGTTCTCGGTGTGCCCGAACTCGCCGACGACGAGCGGTACGCGACCAACACGCAACGCGTGGCGAACCGCGAGCAGCTGGTCCGGGACATCACCGCGGCGCTGTGCGCGGGCTCCGCCGACGAGTGGTTCGAGAAGCTGACCGCGCATGCCGTCCCGTGCGGTCCGCTCAACGACATCGCCGACGCCGTGGCGCTCGCCGAACGGCTCGGCCTGACTCCGGTGGTCGAGATCGACGATCCGCGTCGGGACGGGCCCGTGCGGCAGGTGGCGAACCCGATCCGCCTCAGCGCCACCCCGCCGAGCTATCGCAGCGCCCCGCCGTGGTTGGGCGAGGACGCCCCGGCCGTGAGTACTCGTCTATCGCCCGCGGCTGAGAAGTGAGGTTGTCTCGGTAGCGCCGGCACCGACGAGCCGGCGAGATCACGCCGCTCGTATCCCTTCGTCGGAAGCCCATCGGACGCGACCTTGTACACCGCACCCAGGCACTGCGCCCGGGCCGCGGTCTGATCGTGGACGCCGCCCGGGTGCCGACCCGGGTGCGGTGGATGTGCAGCAGTGCCGTGACGGTCCGCGGCGTTCCCTCGGGGACGTCGCGGATTGCCGGTTGGGGGAACACGTGGGGTCCTTCGTCGGGGCAGGTCGTTTCTCGGTCGAAGCCGATCCTGCCGGAAGTGCCCCGCGCTCCTGTTCTTTCGGGTGTTCGCCATCTCGCGCCACACCAGTCTCATCTGCCCCAGTGTGATGACCTCAGGACGCACCGGGCTCTTCCCTAAGTGTGCATCTGAAAACTCGGTGAGCATCGGCGTGTGACGGGCCGGATACCGGCGAACTCCTGGTAGGCCAGTGAGTGCTTACGTCCCTGCCCTACCAGGAGCTCACTTGCCATCATCGCCTA
>NZ_JBAQXC010000087.1:0-10649 GCF_049299235.1 Rhodococcus sp. (in: high G+C Gram-positive bacteria)
CTATAACACTGTTCGACGGAACTCTGCGGTCGGGATGCTCAGTCCCGACAGCTACGAGCGTTCACTTCGGGTGGAAGCCGCCTGAAGGATGTAACCCCCTTGTCCACCGTTCGGGGGGAACCTCAGGGCCGGTTCGCTGCCTCGTACTTGGTGCGGATCCGCGTCAGGTGTGTCTGCACGGTGGTCACCGAGATGAACAACTGCTGCGCCACATCATGTTTCGAGTCGCACATCAGCCATGTGGTCAGGACCTGTATTTCACGGGTGCTCAACGCCGGCGACCGCGGGGCAGTGGTGAACGTGGACGGTATATCAGGCGGTGTCATCGGTGGTGTCTCCTCACATCCGCGGACCCGAGCAGGTCGCTGCGCAGGTCACGGATCAGGACACTATGGCGGCCCCGGTGGCGGCGCCAGACGCCTTGTCGGGTGTCCCCCGGTCGGGTGCCACCCGACCGGGGGGCACCGTGAGCTACGCGAACGACATGGTGTGGAGCTCGGCGTACTCATCCGACGCGGGTGTGAATACGACCGTCCTGGTCGATCTCCTGCAGCCGGGTCCGATCGCGGTCCCGCGTCAGAATCGAGGCGACCGTGGCCCGATCTGCGGGGAGCACCCGCACACACACCTGCCCGGCATGTGCGGTGTCCAGCGCGTCGGCCACGGCGGTGTAGAGGACACCGCCCAGTTGGTCGTCGAGGCTGCGGGGGCTGCGGTCGTCGATGAAGACGACGTCGATCCCGCGGGTGCGGGCCCGGTAGGCAGCAGCGTCGAGGTCGAGGGCGGACAACAGCGGTGCGCGCAGCCGATCGCGCAGGTGCGCTTCGAGCAGGGCGCACTCGATGCGCTCGGCATCGGTCAGTTCCGTACCACTGGCAATCCGTTCGAGCAGGGGGCGAACCAGGTTGTCGAGGTCACGTAGTTGACGGCTCCGTTCGTCGGATGCGGCGGACTGCGAGGACAGTTCGGCGATCTTCGCGGTCCTCTGGGCGCGCAGGGAAAATACTGCGTGGGCGGTCGGGCGCAGAGTGAACGACAGCAGCGCGGACATCGCCAACGGTGCGGCATCGACCGCCACGAGTGAGATCCCGTAGGTGGCGCCCTGCCCGGTTTCCGATGCCCAGAACCCGAAGACCGCGATCATGCCGGCCAGCCCGATCCACGGCGCGATCCGCCGACCCCGCACGCTCATGAAGCAGTAGAGCGTCGTGCCTCCTCCGTGGATCCACGTTTGCAGCGAGAACTGCGGGAACGCTGGGGTCACTGCGAGGTACAGGGCACACGCGAGCGGTCCGGCGGCGGTCAACGCGAGCGTCACCGACGTCGGGAGCGGATCGCCGGGCACGGCAACCAACACGATCGTGGCGGCGACCAGGATCGCCGTGCCGAGCACGGCGGGCCACACCGCGGTGAGGTGGCCGATCGTTGCGACCGTGACGGTCACCATCGCCGTCACATAGCAGGCGACGATCAGCCAGGCACCACGGCTGCGCATGCCCAGCAGATCACGGACGTCGGCTTGTTGGTAGGGGTGCATCAGTCGGCGGACCATTCCAGGACGACGCGGGTGCCCGCGCCGCGCCGCGATGCGATCGCGACGGTGCCCCCGGGGAGTTGGGACATGCGGCCCCGGATGCTCACGGCGATACCCAACCGCTCGGCAGGCACGGTGCGCGGGTCGAACCCCACACCGTTGTCGACGATCTCCACACACAGCCGGTCCGGACGTGCGGTGACTTTCACCGACACGGCGGCGGTGGGGCCGGCATGACGTCGACTGTTGCGGACCGCCTCGGCGGCGGCAGCGCCGATGGTCCGAACCACCTCGGACGGAAAGATCACCTCGCCCGGCGAGACGGTATCGAGGTCGGTCTGCAGGCTCAGGCCCGGCTCGATCGCGGTGCTTGCTGCCCGGATCCGCGCGACCGCTTCCTCGGCGGACACCGCCTTCTCCGGTGGGGCCGCGGCCGTCTCGCCGAGGGTGTCGAGGTCGGCGAGTGTGCCTCGGGCCTGTTGCGCGAGCTGGGCCGAGGCGCCTTGGCGGGAGGCGGTGAGCAGTGTGGCCATGACCCCGTCGTGGGTGAGCTGCGCGAACCGTTGTCGTTCGAAGGTGCGGGCCTGCACCGCTGCGGCATCGGCCGTGGCCGCATACGCTTCGGCTCGGGTGGAATCGAGGACCGCGGCGGTCTTCATCGCCATGACGGCAGCGGCGAAGTAGACGAGCGAGAAGGCAAATGCCCAGGCCATGTCCGGGAGCAGCGGTCCGTTGAACTCCGCGGCGCGGACCGTGTGGTTGATGGTGACCGTCGAGGCCACCACGACGCAGAGCACCACGAAGGCGTACATCGGGCGGAACGCGATCGCGGCCGCGATCGCGGCCAGTCCGCAGAACAGGGAAAACCATATGTTGACCCCGCCGCCGAGGGTGTTGCCGTTCCATCCGAACCACCACGATCCGACGGTGATCAGGTATCCCACGGTGGCTACGGCGGCCGCTACTCGGATGCGCCGGGCTGGGCCGCGCCACGCCACCGGGCCCAGCGCAATTCCGGTGCCGAACGTCAACGGCAGCGCCAGGAGGGTCCACCAGGGGTCCATGACCTCCAGTGACGCCGCGACGGCGGGGAGCGTCAAGACGGCGTAGGCGAGGTAGCCGGAGGCGACGAACACCGCGAACTGCCGCAGAATCCGCAGGCCGGCGATCCGGTCCTGGGGGTCGGTGTCGGCGGGATTCAGCGACGACGCTCGCGGCGGGGAATAGCTAGCCATCCGTCCTCGATTGCGCGTTTGAACAGGTCGATTTTGCTCCGGGCGGGCCGTCCTGCGAGAGCGTACTTCGTCCGGATGCGGTCGACGTAGTCGTGGACCGTATCGGGCGACAGATCCAACGATGCGGCGACCTCTTTGGTCGAGGCGCCGGTGGCATAGGCCTTGAGCACTTCCCGTAGCTGTGGTGAGAGGTCGACGAATCCGGGATCGGCGTCGAGGGCAGCTGCCCAATCGATCGTCGGTACCGGGGTTCCGGAGGCGGCATGGCGCACCGCTTCGACGAATTCGGTCTCGGGAACGTTCTTGCGCAACACCCCGAGCACACCGGCGCCGGCGGCCATCTGCACCAGATACGGCTCGTCGCCGGAGGTGTAGACGAGGGCGGGGATCCCCGCGTTCTGCAGCTGCTCGACGTTTGCTCGTGGGGAGGATCCGTCTTCCAGACGCAAATCGAGAATCACCAGATCGAGCAGTGTCGTTTGCGTCAACAGCTCGGACACGGTGCGTGCTGCCGCGACCAGTTCCATGTCCGGTTGTTCGTCGATGATGGCGCGCAGTCCTCGCACGAGGCTGTCGTGGTCGTCGACCGCCCCGATCCGCCATCGCGCGTCCTGTCCCTCTGTGTGCACGACGACAATAGTGACGTACCGGACACCGCTACCGCGTGGCAGGGCAGCGGCGAGCGACCATCGGGCGGGAACTGCACCCGGTCACCGGCGATCCATGGAATGTGGTCGACGGTGTCTGCCGGGGCCGTGCTTTCGCGTGTCGGCATCGACAGTGTCTGTGCGGGTCCGTCCGGCAGAGCGGAAAGGTCCCGCACGGCGGGGTCACTTCTGGCCGGTACCGCTGCAGGCCGAGCAGTTGACCCAGTTCCCGAAGTCGCTGTGACCGCCGGTGCCGTTGCATCTGGGACACGTTGCCCTGAGCCGGATTCGCTTCACGATGTTCATGTCTTCTCTCCTCCATGTGGCCGAGATGTGTTCGGATACATGATTCAGGGGCACACGGACTTTCGGTATCACCCGATCGGGTGAACCAGTCGAAGGGCCGGGCGCCGACGAGCACCCGATCACCGCACATGCCGCCACGGAACCCCATGCCAAGTGGGCTGGGGCGAGGATGGAGCCCCGTGGAGTGGTGGACTTCGGATCAGGCGTGAGCGACTCGCCGCAGGCGGTGGCTTCCATGTCGTTCGAACAGTGGATTGTCGGGCATTTCAGCGGAGGGTAGTTTGAGGTCGATCTGTTTGGTGAGGACCTGCAACTCTGCTGGCCTAAGTTCGAAGGGTTTCGAGTGATGAAATGCGAGAAGTGCTTCTCAACTCTCAGTGCATGCCAGGGATGCAATGGCGGACGCTCCAACCTGACGTGTAGAAAATGCAACAATACTGGACTTGTATGTCACCAGCACGACGGATTCTGGAAGAGGTGACTTCTTTTCTGGTCGATCTATCGGGCATGAGGCTTTCGGAGCACGAGCTATTGCGTGAAATTGAATTGCGTAAATTAGTAGCTTATATGTAGAGATTCGCGATGAGTAAGGTTTGAACGTATTTGGGTTAAATGGGCGCACCTAATTTTCGGGGAATTCCTGTCGGGAACTACCCATTCTCTCCGTATGTGAAGGAGCCTTCCGTGGGAATCCTGATCCCTTCGAAGGTCGCGATAGTTTTGAGGGCGTCGGCGACTGGACAACAAATGGCACAGGCGGTCACCGAAGCGGCGACTATCGAACCTTCTTTCGCACAGCGGAGGGTGAAGTATCGGCGGGCGCCCGGGATCGGTGCGGGAACGCTCTACAAGATTGACCCCGCCCAAGCTGCGCAAGAGCATGGGTTGGCGACACCGCCCGCAGTAGCCACCGAAGTTGACCTGTGCGGGATGGTGGTCAGGGTATTGCTTAGTGCCGACCGGCAGGGCGCGGAGGGCCGGTTCATGTGCGTCTCTTCCCCGCTCGATTACGGAACAGCGGCTGTCGATGGGTTCCCGTGGACCGAGGCCCTCGCTGATCGCACCGCAGAGTTTCTGACAAACATGGGGATTCAATCCCGTCTCGAGGTCATCAAAGCGCGCGGTTGACCGGTCTTTCTCAACCTGGATGGCAGGGTCATGTCATAGTCGCATTTCCACTGATGGATTCAATCCATTTTTCGAGTGAGGTGACCATCCGGCAGGTGTTCGGCCGGGGTCCATGCATACAGCTGCACGACTTCCCGGCAATGCAGCGACGGTCGAGTAAGTGGCCTAGGCGGCAAAATTAGTTGCAATAATCCTGGGTCGACGTGCAACGGGAACTGGGATTCTGGAGGTATCCGGATCTCTCGCGCATCGGGTGTTTGTGTCGAAGTGCCCGGCAGGCTTGCTGCGATTCGCGCTTGGCCGTGGGATTGAAACCCGAAAATTCACCAGTTTCACTGAAGGGAAGTCCGTTGTCTGATCTTCAAACCTACGAGACAACGCAACTCGATTGGAACGCTATCGAGTCATTGGCGGTGCGGTCGGCGAAAGAAACTCGGCTGAAACTGGCTCCACCACTGGGTTACGTCAAGAAAAATGGTGAAGAATTCGTCGACGTATGTGGACCGCATTGGTTGCTCGACAGACGTT
Source organism: Rhodococcus sp. (in: high G+C Gram-positive bacteria) (assembly GCF_049299235.1). Taxonomy (GTDB): domain Bacteria; phylum Actinomycetota; class Actinomycetes; order Mycobacteriales; family Mycobacteriaceae; genus Rhodococcus. Next base: position 5,379 of record NZ_JBAQXC010000087.1, read on the forward strand.
ACGAATGGAACGAGGAAGTCAGCGAATATGTCACCGAGGAGAGCTACCACGAAGAGCTGTATGTACTCACGTCCGAAGGGCGGCTCGCCAGAATATTAATTTCGGAGGAAACCAATATTCACAGGAAAAACCCTTCGAATTTATCCCGTTACAACACTCATTCCGTTCGAGCTATGACCGAAGAGGATGTAACGTCTTTCGATTTCTCGCGAGGCTACCACGAGTCGGGATACGGGACCGATAGGCATATCTGGGGGAACTCCGACAGGGTTTACAGCAGGGGGCCACTGCTGCAAACAAGGAAAGGGGCCGGTCTGAGTCTGCTCCTGGAGAATATCCGCACTGGTCGCGCCAAACAGGATGAGAAACTGTCTTCGACCCAGGAAACGGGAGATACACGAACTCAACTGCTGCCTGGACTCACGCGGTTTCATCACACTACTGAAGAACGGGCGAAAGTCGTTGCTGCCGCGCAGGCTGCCGCGCAGGCTGCCGCGCAGGCTGCAGCGTCTGCAGCAGCAGCGGAAACCGGTCGTCGTCGTCATCGAGAGATCGACAAGTTTGCTCTGGTCATCTGTGCTGTGGCCGCGTTCAGCATTGTGGTCCCGTGGGCTATCGGGCACTACATCCTGCGAGGGTGGGTTCTCGAGGAGAACCCTGCGGTGTTCGCCCCCGAGATTCGGGCGCTTCTGCCATACATCTGGGCCGAGGTCGTCGGCGGCTGGGCCGTAATCGCTTCGATTACCGGAGCGGTAATGGCATTGCGTCCGTGGCGTGCCCGGGTATGTTTCGGTGCGATCGGGGTCGCGCTGCTGGTCGTCGGATTCTGGGCGTTTGGCGCTAGCAAGTCACTATTCGCCAGCGCTGAGGATGACTCGATAAAGAATCTGGCGGCGACAGCGTTTCCATTCTCCGACTCATTCTATGAGTGTGGTAGCCGATTCCAACTCGCCACGGGCACGTACGGCGCGTATCCGCCGATGGCACTATGGCAGGTGTATCTGGGGCGTGACGAAGGCTATGAGGGGGAGGGCTGCAACCGGGTCGTCGTCTATCGAGGATGGGCCTACATGGGCCACCTCTCCCTTGCTGACGGTGAGGAATTTGATGACGCATTCGGGGGACGCTGGATGTATTCCTATACCGATGGCGAAGCCTCTTCGGACTACATGCTGCTGAGCAACCACGATCCTGCCGGGGTGTGGCTCAACGCCCGCACGACCTGGGGCCGGGTTGTTTCGACGAATCTCGTTGATGCCGGCAACGGCGGCCTCGCCTTCCGTTGACCGATACCGTCGATGGTGGCGGTGCGCTGTTTGGCGATCCTCAAACGGACGGCCACGAAGGTCGAGAGGGGAATCGCCACGTTGTGGAACGATCCCGAACCTGTTCCGGTTACTTGTCCTGCATGTCAGTCGCGCATCGCCGGCCTATCCCGGACTGTGTCTCCGCGCGGACTGAGCCCTGATCCACCGTCGTTGATTCGGATCTGATTCCTCGCCGCATTCTGGCGGGAGACTTCTCGTAGGCACGGGCGATCCGCCGGTCTGCCCGGCATTTCCACTCATGTCTCCGGTCGTGCCCTGCTGGGCGGATGGTCAGATGGTGACCGATGGTGGCGGGCCGGTCGCAATCTCGAAGAGGTTGCGCCAGGCCGACTCCCACGGCCAGCCGGTCGGCAGGTGCAGGGTCAGCCTGCGCCCGGACGACGCGATCCGGGCAGGAAGGTTGATCAGGTGGGTTCGCAGCGTTGCCCAGCGGGCGCGGGCATGACGCGGTGAGGCGGCGGCCCCGGCCGCGCGGGCGAGGTTGAACGCGATCACCGCGTGCGCGAGCCAGGCCGCGTTCGCCGCATACCTGCCCGACGGCAGGTGCGCCAACGGACCGTCCTTGAGCTCGGCAATGACCTGCTCGACGATCGCGTGGTCACGGTGCCGGCCGTCGGCTTCGACGGTGGTCAGGGTCGAGTTGGTGACGAACGCGTGGTGGCGGTGGGTGGTGAACAACTCGTCCTGCCCATCGTTCGCAGCCGGATTGAGTCGTGTGACCCGCCGGACCACCAGGCGGCAGGTCACGTGATCCTTCTTCCGCCGCGAGGTGAAGATCGTCACCTCGGTTTCGGCGACCTCGGCGTCGGAGATCCAGCGTTTCTCCTCGTCGTCCCAGACGGCGTTCGGGTAGATGATCGGCGTCCACGCGGTCTCGTCGATCCCCGCGATCGCCGCCCTGATCTGCGGGTTCATCCGTGCGGTCACCGAGAACCACGCCCCCGCGCGCTGTGCGGTGGCGATGAACGCATGCCCGAAGTAGGCCGAATCGGCGCGGGCGAGGATCTGCCCGGACGCCCCCGCGGCGCGGGCAGCACCGATCGCCTGGGCGAGCATGCGCCCGGCGCCGGTGTGGGAGGCGACGTTGCCGCGGCGCAGACGGGCGGTTGCGATCACCGGCGCCGCGATCGGCGTCGACACGACCGCCACCTGCGCGTTCAAGCCTCGGACCCCGGAGTATCCGAACGCGGCGCCTTGCTTGGCGTAGCCGTGAACCTCGCGGATGGTGTCGTCGGCGTCGATGAACGCGATCTGGTCGGCCCCGGCGAGCAGGTCCGGGACCCGGGCGGTCAGGCCGGCCAACAAACGGGCGGCGACGGCGTCGAGCTGCTGGACGTGCCCGTGGGTGAAGGAGCGCAGGTGGGTGCCGAGCGTCGACGGCGCCCGCACCCCGCCGAAGAGTCGTTCCATCGCGCCGTGCCGAAGAAGGTCGAGGTAATCGGCACCGGCCAGCATGCCGGCGACGATGCACGCGGACTTGACCACTGAGTTCGGTGAATCGACGCTCAGATGCCGGCCGAGTAGCTCGTGCAGGCCGGCGGTCTCGGCCAGCCTCATCACCGGCACCAGCCCCGCGGCCGACACGAGATTCGGGTCATCGAAAACCGGGGTGACGGTGTGAGATGCTTTCACCTGCGAGATGCCTCTGTTCTGGTGCTGGAATCTTTGTGTGGTAACTCAGATTCTCCTGCCCTGCAGGGGCTCTCGTGCTTTACGACACGCTCACACCGTCACATCTCCGGTGGATCCAGGCTGAGAGGTCGAACGAGCGGGGGCGGTCCTATTTCCTATTCGTCTTCGGTGGGTGCGGGCGTGGTGTCGGGTTCGAGTTCGTTCCAGGTGGCGTCGACCGCGGTGGCGAGTTCACGGTCGGTGGGGACCAGTTCACGGATCGGGTCGGGCAAAGTGTCGTAGGTGTAGTTCGCCACCGCCAGCGGAGCGGTGGTGCCGGCGAGGGAGTAGCGCACAACGTTGTCGTTGCGGCCGGCGCAGAGCAGGATCCCGATGGTCGGGGAGTGCCGGCCGGGAATGCGGAGGTTTTCGTCGACCCAGGACACGTAGAAACCGAGTTTGCCGGCGTATTCAGGCTCGAACCGGCCTACTTTGAGTTCGACGACGACGAACCGTGATTGGAGCCAGTTGAAGAACAGCAGGTCGATGTAGAAGTCGTCGCCGTCGACGGTGAAGTGGTACTGGCGGCCGACGAACGCGAAGCCGTGTCCGAGTTCGAGCAGGAACGTCTCGAGCCGGGCCATCAGGGCGGTTTCGAGGTCGCGTTCGGCGACGCGTTCGGTGAAGTCGAGGAAGTCGAAGATGTACGGGTCGCGGACGAGTTGCTGGGCCAGGTCCGAGTCCTGGGGAGGTAGGTGGTCGGGGAAGTTCGACGGGGCTGCGCCGATCCTGCGGTGCAGTTGCCCGGCGATCTGATGGGCGAGGACGTTGCGGGACCAGCCGTGTTCTGCGGCTTGGGCGGCGTACCAGTTGCGTTCGCCGGGATCGGTCAGCTTGTCCAACAGGACGGTGACGTGCCCCCACGGAAGTTGTGCAACGGGTTGTTGCACGATGTCCTGGGGCCAGGCCTCGGCGAAGGACCGCATGTAGAACAGGTTGCGGCGCGAGAGGCCGCGCATGTGCGGGAACTCGGCCCGCAGATCGTGGGCGAGTTGGTCGATGACTTTCGCGCCCCAGCCGTGTGCATGTTGCCGTTGCCGGATCGCGTGTCCGAGGTTCCAGTACAAGGTCAGCAGTTCGGTGTTCGCGGCGCGGGAGGCACGGATCCGGGCGTGGCGGACCTGCGTTTTGAGTTGCTCGAGGAACCGGGGGTAGTCGTCGGGCAGCGGCGCGGCGGGATCACTCATCGCACCATCTTCACCCGCGGCGATCGCAACCGGACGTGCACCGTCTACGTGCACGTGCTTGCTGACAGGCGAGCGTCGGGTGCCGGGTGAGCGGGGCGTCGACATCATCTGGGGGCGCCGGGTCCTGAAACCCGTGGAGCCGGGAGGGTTCGGACCTGTGGGACGAGGACGACCCGGACCTGCTGTAGCCGGTATTGGGCTACGGGGTCCGGTTCGATCGGCACCATCCATATATTCCCTATGGGAGCTATGGGCACGCCGCGATCGGTGTGTCCACTGCCCGGATGATGGCCGCTGCCGCTGGTCACAGCTTCCACAGGCGCAGCAGCGCCGCGCGCAGGCTCGGGGAGATGATGCGGTGGTCGTGGTGCAGCCGAGGGTTGGGGTGACCGTACTCGGCGAGGACGCGCGCGGCCTCGGATACGGAGACGGGGTCGAGGTCGGTGCGGGCGCGTAGCCGGTAGGCGACGGCGTGGCGGGTGCGGGGGATGGGGTGTGGGCCGGTGTCGACGACGGCCGGCGGATCCAGTCGGGTGTCGTCGTCGCTGATTCGGATCACGACGTCGCCGGGCTCAGGGCGGGTGCGCCGATCGGGGCCGGGGCTGTTGTCGCGGATCCACCGGGCGTGGTAGCGGGGATTCGGCCCGCCCGTGCCCGGTGCGGGTGCAGGCCAGTGGTTCTCGTTCTCGTCGTCGGGAATGTAGTCGTCGACGTGGCGCAGGAAAGGAACATCCGGCGCACCCGGGTGGGAAGGAAGTCGTGGCCTGTGCGGGTGCGGCTGCCGATCCCGGGTATCGGTACGACGCGGCCGATCTGCCAGATGGCGGTGGCGCTGTCGAGGAACACCTCGTCGACCTCGACCGTGTCGCCGAGCCGTCGATAAAGACATGCGCCGCGGGGATGGTCTCGGGGTCGTCGGTGGCGATCGCGGTGTCGTCGGCGAGGGTGGAGCTGTGCGAGGCGCTGGCGGAACCGACGATCACACGGTCGCCGGTGATGATCAGGCCGGTGTGCAGGTTCGGTGTCGACAACACCCGCACCCCGGCGTCGAGGAATCGGGCGAGGGCGGTGGGGGAGGTGGCGTG
>NZ_JBAQXC010000088.1:0-4019 GCF_049299235.1 Rhodococcus sp. (in: high G+C Gram-positive bacteria)
GGGAAAGTCCCCTGGGGTGGTGGGAATCCGGTGAGGACATCCGGGCAGGTCCACGGCGTGTCGCTCCCTCACCGAGGGTGGGCCATCGCGTAGTGATCAACGAGTTACCTCTCACAGTGACTCACAGAAAGCAGCTACGCGATGACCCACGACCATTCTGCCCTGCTCACCCAACTCGACGCACTCAAGGGCGCCGATACCGCCAACGTGTTCGCCGAACTGATCCGCACCGGACTACAGGCCCTGATCGAAGCCGAAGCCACCGAGAAACTCGGTGCCGGCCGCTACGAACGCACCGAGCAGCGCACCACCCACCGCAACGGACATCGCACCAAGACCGTCGCCACCACCAGCGGTGATGTCGAGGTCAAGATCCCCAAGCTACGCTCCGGCTCGTTCTTCCCCTCCCTGCTCGAACGCCGTCGACGGATCGACAAGGCTCTCTACGCGGTGGTGATGGAGGCCTACGTGCACGGGGTGTCCACCCGCAGCGTCGACGACCTGGTCGGCGCCCTCGGGGTCGAATCCGGAATTTCGAAATCGGAGGTCTCGCGGATCTGCGCAGGTCTGGACGCCGAGATCGCCCGGTTCCGGGAACGCACCCTGACGCACACCACCTTCCCGTACGTGTTCCTCGATGCCACCTTCTGCAAAGTTCGTGTCGGTGCGCACGTGGTCTCGCAGGCGTTGGTGGTCGCGACCGGGGTGTCGATCGACGGCAGTCGTGAGGTGCTCGGCACCGCCGTCGGGGACAGTGAATCCTACGAGTTCTGGCGGGAGTTCTTGGTCGGGTTGCGGGGTCGGGGACTGTCCGGGGTGCATTTGGTGATCTCCGATGCGCACAGCGGGCTCAAAGCTGCCATTGCGCAGCAGTTCACGGGTTCATCCTGGCAGCGGTGCCGGGTGCATTTCATGCGGAACATTCGGGCGACGGTCGGGACGAAGCATGTGCCGCCGGTGATGGCGGCGGTCAAGACGATATTCGCGCATACCGACCCGATCGAGGTCGCTGCGCAGTGGGATCAGGTCACCGACACGTTCGCCGGGTCGTTTCCGAAGGCCGCGGCGTTGATGGAGTCGGCGAAGCATGATGTGTTGGCGTTCACCGCTTTTCCGAAGGCTCATTGGCAGAAGGTGTGGTCCAATAATCCGATCGAGCGGTTGAACAAGGAAATCAAGCGTCGAGCCGATGTCGTGGAGATCTTCCCGAACCCGGCTGCGTTTCTGCGGTTGGCGACTGCGGTGGTCATCGAGCAGCACGACGAGTGGCAGGTCACCCGCCGGTATGTCTCGGATGTGAGTATGGATGAGCTCCGAGCGGTGATCGCGGCGAAGCAGCAGGCTACCGAGGCGGTGTTGTCGTTGACCGGAGCGAGCGAAACAGCATAGTATTCCGCATGACTCGTTGATCACCGCGCATCCCGCGAGCCGATCCGAAGTCCACCACTCCACGGGGCACTATCGGCAGGTGAACGTCCGTCGGTGTGCCGGTGATGCGACGGGACCTGGCCCGAACACGGACCGTAGGTCACTCCGCTCACTGCCGTCCTCTAGATTGCTGCGAGACCAACAACTTCGCGAGGAAGGCCGAGTCGGTGCAGTGGTGTTCGGACGAGTCGTATGCCCGAGACCTGCTCCGGCGACGATACGACCCGCACGTCGCACCGATCAACACGTTCGTCGACAAGTTGAGGCGGGTACACTCGCACCGGTTCATTCCGTACGTCGCTTCCACTTTCGGTGGCACCAACGCTCGGTTGCTCGCCCTGTTCCAGGATCCGGGCCCGATGACGAACCCCGCGAACCCTCGTGGATCTGGAATGCTCTGCGTGGAGAACGACGACGAGACGGCGGCACGACACAAGGCTTTTCTGGCCGAGTACAAGATCGACACGTGCGACATCCTGAGCTGGAACGCATACCCGTGGTATGGAGCCAACTGGTACGGAAACAAGAAGAACCGCACTCCAGTGGACGAGCTGGCCGCCACACGAGCCCTATCTCAGCTTCTGTCCCTGCTCCCCAACCTCGAAGTGGTGATGCTGCACGGTGTCGTCGCAAAGAAGGCATGGGCACGACTTGACGAGTACACGCCACTTCAGACCGAAAGCGGTCCGGACGTCGAACCCGGACGTGTGCACACGTCCCGCATTCACCCCGTCGACTCCTGGCATCTGAGCCCTCGAGTCGTCGACCCCGAGACGAAAACCCCGGAAGAGATCGACAGATTCACCCGTGAGCTGCACGAATCTTTCTCCGATGCAGCCGCGTACCTCCGGCGCCGCTTCAGCCCTGGATATTTCGATCCCTACGATCCGCCCTTCTGAAGTTTTCCGCCCAGTTGGGTGTGAATCGCACAAATTCTGCGATCCGGTTGTGTACACCGGTCGTGTCGAGCAGAGAAACAGGTATCCGTTTGTTCGGCGGTCTTCCCGACTACCAGAGCACAGTGGGACGTCTACCAGAGCACAGTGGGACGTCGGCGGGCGTGTCCCTTGCCGGGGCGAGCATCACCGGTGACTGGAGCGTCGATCCACGGCACCGATATGCCCTCTTATGTCAGGTAGGTTCCCTCGCTCGCAACCTGCGTGCTGCACGAAATGTCGGTATCCGTCAGTACGGTCCCGACTATGCCGGACGCTGAATCTCAGACCTCTGACCACTTTGTTCCCGACGCAGAGCGACGCCATCAACTGGTGAAATCGATGCCCGGATTCCCCATGCATCAGTATTTCGACTCCCTGAACCGAGCATCCCGCGTCTTCGGGGGAAACAGTACGGAGCTCTACGAGAGAATTGTTCAGTTCGTGGGGACGGACGTAATGTCCGGTCAACTGGGGGACGACTACGAGCACGAACTCGTCCGACTCTTTCACAACTACCTGGCCGCTGTCGGCACACTGCGCGACGTCCAGCGGGCCATCCACCGAACGATATGGCCGATGAAGAGCAAGGACGTCCCCTCCGATTGGGAAACCCAGGTCTACTCTCCCAAGGTCACACAGCTTCTGGGGACCGGCGAGTTCAAGTTCCTCCAGGATCTGCGGAACTACACGGTCCACTACGCGCTCCCGGTTCCCAGCGCTTCCACCACCATTAGCCACACTGCCGGGGGCCCAGTGATCCACGAAAACCGACTTCGGTTGGAGAAGAAGGTTCTTCTCAAGTGGGGAAGGTGGACCTCTGTCTCCCGCAAGTTCATTGAGCAACAACCCGATTGGGTGGAGTTTCTCCCTGCCATCGAGAACTATTCGATAGCAGTCCGCAAGTTCTATCAGTGGTTCTGGGAGACCATCGAATCCGCCTTGGTACCAGAGTTCTCGGACTTCAAGTCCACTATGTTGGAGTTCGCTCTGTACCAGCAAGAGCAGCTTGCATGGCGGGACTGGAGGATAGCTCTCGGGCCCGACAAGGACGATCCTGCAAGCCCTGCTTTCGTAGAGCACCGGCGCAAACTGGCGGAGGTGCGACAGCAGCGCTGGGCTCACGGTAGCCGGGGGTGGCGCGTGTTATCCGCCGATCTTCAAAGCGGTGAGATAAGTCAGATCAACGAAGATCCCTGGGGTCTACCTCCTCGGTCGACGGCCAGAGGCCTCCTGTAGCTACCGCCGTGACCGAACCGCTCTGTGAACCGGGGCACCTCGGGCAGAACCTGGTAGATGCATTTGAGGTAGTCCCGGTCGCCGAACCTGAGACGGCGAAGTAGCCGATCGTGGTCGTTGATGAGGTCTACCGTGTTGGTGGCTGCACCAAGATGGAACCAGTCGTCTTGATCGAAGGTCTCTGCGCTCATTGTCTCTATCGCGTTCCTAGCGATGGACGCCTTCGCGTCGCTCCGTGCAGTCCTTCCCTTGTTGTCGCGGCTACCCATACGTGGTCGTCGATCCGCGAGCTGAACCGCCCCGGTGAGTCCGGAGACTCCGATTGTTGGGAAGGTTGGAGTCATGCCAGGGAACACCACGAAGCGGTATCCGTCGGAGCTGAAGGTTCGGGCGGTGCGGATGGTCGCGGAACGTCCG
>NZ_JBAQXC010000089.1:0-2071 GCF_049299235.1 Rhodococcus sp. (in: high G+C Gram-positive bacteria)
GATTTCGATCGCAAGGACCAGCATGCGGACCCCCTGGTTAGTGGGTACTCACTAACCATGATCGTAGGTTACGGTCAGGGCATGCCCGACCATGCCCCCACCGCACGTGATCGCATCCTCGACGCCGCGGCGAGCATCATGCGCGACCGCGGGATCGCCAAGGCAACCACCAAGCAGATCGCGGCGGCCGCCGGCTACTCGGAAGCAATGATCTACAAACTCTTCGACGACAAGGTCGACCTGTTCCTCAGCGTCCTGCGCGAACGAGTGCCCACCGTCGATATCCTCACCCGCACCGACCGCACCCCCGGTGACGCCGACACCCTCGACGGCAGACTGCGGGCGACGATCGAGCAGATCACCGCCTTCTACCGGCAAACCTTCGCGATCGGCGCCTCCCTGTTCTCCGACGCAGCCCTGCTCGAACGCCACCGCGAAGCTGTCATCGCGCACGGCGCCGGCCCGGCGCTGCTGCCCGCCGCCGTGGCCCGATTCCTCGAGCACGAACAACGCGCCGGCACCGTGGCCGCCGACGCCCCCATCGACGGAGTCGCCGCATCGATCGCCGGTGCCTGCTACCTGCGGGCGTTCCTCGAACAGTTCTACGGACCCGACCATCCCCAGCAGCCGATGACCGAGTTCGCCGCCTCGATCATGGCCACGGTCCTGCCCGCCCTGACCACACACCCCGCCGCGTCCACCCCCAGCGACTGACCCCACAGCCACACAGACGACGATCTGCGGTTGGAGTCACCGCAGAGCCGCGTCCACGCTGGTGAGGCACGGCCTGGCATCCGTAGGTGCTCAGCGCGGTGACACATTGCATGTTCAGAGTCGTTGCCCGCGCCGTACTCGGCGAAGCTCGCACGGACCGACACTCGAAGAATCAACCCCGTACCGTCCCCACCACCAGCGTCGTCGGCGTTCAGTCCGTCGACAGGCGTGGGGTGAGGCCCGGGCAACGCGGTCCAACCATTTTCGCGGCGCGTCGATTTCCTCGAAGTACTCGCGCCCCCAGGCGGGTCTATCGGCGACGGATTGCAGCCTGAGTGCGGCATCGCCGGCCGCGGTGGTCAGCACGGTCACGCACATACCGCCCGTAGCGCAGGCGCAGTCATCGGATTCGACCCGCATACCCAGGCCCCAGGTCGCATCGGTCAACGCCGACACCAGCGCATCGTGCCGTTTCGGTACCGCGGGATCGTATTCGAGCCACACCTTGGTGGTGTCCGGGCCGCCGGAATACGCATAGGTGCGGTGGGCGGAGCTGAACGAGGTGAAGATCGCGATCCGCCGCAGGAGCATCGACTCCATCCGCACGCGTGGTTCCGGTGACACCGATGAGGGATGGTCCCTGAGGGCGAGCTCTGCGGGGGGCCACCGCTTCTCATGTCACAGCGGTGTGCCGTAGCCCTGCACCTGCCGAGAATGTGCGCTCCGCACCGCATTCCAGTCGGTGTCAGCGGAACCTCGAATGATCACGCGTGCATCTGTTTCGACGAGGCCCAGCACAAGGTCACGACCGTGGATGTGCAGAATGCGCACGCCGAATCCGGCCGCCGGACTCCCGCCGTCTGTGCCCGGGAGACAGACCTCGAGGAAGGTGGCGCTGACGTCGACCTTTCCGGTCGGTCCGCCCAGGAACACGATCGGCACGTGGGCCTCGCTCAACCGGATGCGTTTGACGTGGAAAGGATGTGCGGACGGGCTTCGGATCTCTCCCAAGCCACGGAACACGGTGGCTTCGAGTTCCTGCTGGGCGGGATCGGTCGAGTGGAGAAGCGCCGGGCGGGGGCGATGTTGCATGCGAAAGGCGATGTAGGAGCGGGATTCGCCGGTGCACGTCTGAAAATTGACGGTGGGCATGTGTCAGACCAGTCTCTGCGTTGCTCACCTCAACGCGGTTCTGTAGACGTGGGCACCAGCCGAACACTCGGGAACATCACTTGTCTCTGTCCCAGCGCCACGGTGAGTGTCGCCACTGGGAAACGGTTCACAAGCAACCGCCGCACAGCGTAGCGGCACCGGTGAGGCCGGGCAATGCGGAGGGGAAGGATCGCCGGCTGCCTCC
>NZ_JBAQXC010000090.1:0-15522 GCF_049299235.1 Rhodococcus sp. (in: high G+C Gram-positive bacteria)
TGCCACACCGTGCTCGCCGCCGCCGGGGTGCCGGTACCCCAGGCGCTCGACGCCCCCGGCGCACCCCCCGTCACCGGTTGGGTCGACCTGCGGGACCGGCTCACCGCCCGCGGTTGGCATCGGGTCTTCGTCAAACCCGCACACGGCTCGTCCGCGTCCGGGGTGCTCGCGGTGCAACTGCGCCGCCGCGGCACCGACCTCGATGTGATCGCACGGGGCCCCGTCGAACTCGACGCCGGCCGTCCGTTCAACACGCTGCGCCCCGGCGTGTTCCGCGGCGAATCGGCGGTGGCACCTCTGATCGACGCCCTCGCCGATCGCCGCCTGCACGTCGAACGCTGGTTCCCGAAACTCGTGCACGCCGGCCGGGCCGTCGACGTGCGGGTGCTCGTCGTTGCCGGCACCGCGACCCACGCGGTGGTGCGGACCGCCACCGGACCGATCACCAACCTGCACCTGGGTAATGCGCGCGGCGACCTCGACACGGTGCGTGCCCTACTCGGTGTCGACGGCTGGCGGGCGGTGCTCACCGTCGCCGAACACGCCGCCGCGTGCTTTCCCCGGACCCTCACCGTCGGTGTCGACGTGCTGGTCGGTGCCACACCCACCGCGGTGGCGGTCGCCGAGGTCAACGCGTTCGGGGACCTGCTGCCGAATCTGCCCGGACTGACCCGCCCCGACCACGACCCCTACGATGCGCAGGTCGCTGCCCTCACCGAAAGAACCCTGCTGTGATCCCGACATCGCTGCCCGCCCCGCCGTTCCCGCAGATCGTCGGCAGTCACGACATCCTGTTCGTCACCCTCGACACGCTGCGCTTCGACATCGCCGCCGCCGAGTCGGCCGCCGGCCGCACCCCGAATCTGACGCGGATGCTGCCCGGCGGACTGTGGGAACGTCGCCACACTCCCGCCAGTTTCACCTTCCCTGCCCACCAGGCGTTTTTCGCCGGATTCCTGCCCACCCCCGCGGAACCGGGGCCGCACCCGCGGCTGTTCGCGGCCGCGTTCCCGGGCAGCGACTCCACCGGCGCCGACACGTGGACGTTCCCGCAGGCCACCGTCGTCGAGGCGGTCGCCGCCGAGGGCTACCGCACGGTGTGCATCGGCGGCGTCGGATTCTTCTCCGGCACCACCGCACTGGGCCGGGTCCTGCCGTCACTGTTCGAAGAGAGCTACTGGTCGACCGAGACCGGGGTGACGAACCCGGCGAGTGTCGACGCCCAACTCGATGTGCTCGCCGTGACCCTCGCGGTCGACGATCCGCGACCGCGGTTCGTGTTCGTCAACGTCGCGGCGGTGCACCAACCGAATCACTTCTATCTCGACGGGGTCGACTCCACCCCCGACACCCGGCCACCGGATGGGCCGGACAGTCACGCCGCGGCCCTGCGTTACGTCGATTCCCGGTTGCCGCGCCTGGTGGATCTGGTCACCGCCGGGCCCCGGCCGGTCTTCACCATTGTGTGCTCCGATCACGGCACCGCCTACGGCGACGGCGGGTTCGCCGGGCACCGGCTCGCCCACGACGCGGTGTGGACCGTGCCGTACGCCCACTTCGTCCTACCCGCCGGGGAGGCCCGATGACCCTGCACGATGCGACGAGCCTGCTCGAGGGGACCGGCGCGGTCGATCTCGACGGGTCCCCCTACCAGGGCTACCTGTACGCCTACCCACACAAGACCGCCTACCGGCCGCTGGATCCGGCGCCGCCGCTGCGGCGGGTGTGGTCCGGGCAGGACCGAGATTCCCTGTTCCTGTACGCGCACATCCCGTTCTGCGAAATGCGCTGCGGCTTCTGCAATCTGTTCACCACCGCGAACCCACCCGCCGGGCGGGTCGCCACCTACCTCGACGCGTTGCGCCGCCAAGCCGGTCAGGTCCGCGACGAACTCGACGCGGCCGGGGAAGACCCCGCCCGGTTCGCGACCGCGGCGATCGGCGGCGGCACCCCCACCTACCTCGACGCCCGCGAACTCGACACCCTGTTCGGTATCCTCACCGACTTCGCCCCGGAACTGGCGACCATTCCCGTCGGCGTCGAAACGTCACCGGCCACCGCCACCGCCGACCGGCTCGCGGTGCTCGCCGATCGCGGCGTGCACCGCATCAGCATGGGTGTGCAAAGTTTCCTCGACCGGGAAGCCCACGCCGCGGGCCGCCCCCAGAAACGCGCCGAGGTCGACGCGGCCGTGGACCGGCTGCACAGCGGCGGCTTCGGCATCGTGAACCTCGACCTGATCTACGGCATCGACGGGCAAACCCCCGACACCTGGCAGTACTCCCTCGACACCGCCCTCACCTGGCGACCCGAGGAAATCTACCTGTATCCGCTGTACGTGCGGCCCCTGACCGGACTGGGTCGACGCGCCGGACACGGACCCGACACCGGCTGGGACACCCGACGTCTCGCGTTGTACCGGCAGGGCGTCGAGACCCTCCTCGCCGCCGGCTACCGGCAGCAGTCGATGCGGCAGTTCCGGCGCGTCGACATTCCCGACCTCATCACCGACTACTGCTGCCAGGACGACGGCATGATCGGTCTCGGTGTCGGCGCCCGCTCCTACACCACCGACCTGCACTACTCGTTCGACTACGCGGTGGGGGTACCGGCGGTCCGTGCCATCATCGACGACTACACCGGCACCGACGACTACACCCGCGCCACCGTCGGAGTCACCCTCGACGAGCACGAACAGAAACGGCGGTGGCTGATCAAGACGCTGCTGCGCGCGGACGGTGTCGACCTCACCGCCTACCGTGCGCGTTTCGGCAGCGACCTCTGCGACGACATCCCCGGTCTCGGTGTTCTCACCGAACGCGGCTGGACCCACACCCCCGGTGCGCGACTGCAGCTGACCGACACCGGGCTGGCCCACTCCGACCTGATCGGACCGTGGCTGGTGTCCGACACAATCCGCGCCGGCATGGCCGCGGCGGACCTGCGATGACCGCACACCTGACCGTGCTCTACCGCGGTCCCCTCGCCAGCTGCAACTACGACTGCCCCTACTGTCCGTTCGCGAAACGACGCGACAGCCCCGCGACCCTGCGCACCGACCGGGCCGCACTCGACCGGTTCCGTGACTGGGCCACCCGCAATCCCGAACGGCACCACCGGCTGTCGATCCTGTTCACCCCGTGGGGGGAAGCCCTGACCCGCTCCTGGTACCGCGATACCGTCGTGGCGCTGTCGCATCTGCCGCACGTCGGTACCGTCGCCGTCCAGACGAATCTTTCCTCGCGCACCGGCTGGCTCGCCGCCGCCGACCGCACCCGGGTGGCGTTGTGGTGCACCTACCATCCCGGTGAAGTTCCCCTCGACCGGTTCGTGGACCGCTGCACCGAACTCGACAGGCTCGGTATCCGGCACTCGGTCGGGGTCGTCGGCCTCGCCGACCGGATCGACGAGGCGACGGCCCTGCGCGCGGCCCTGCCGTCCTCGACGTATCTGTGGGTGAACGCCGAGGACGGGCGCAGCTACGACGCAGCGGAGGAAGCCGCGTGGACCGCCCTGGATCCGCTGTTCGGCTATTCGGCGCGGGCCCACCCCAGCGCCGGCCGGCCGTGCCGCACCGGGGACAGTGTGATCAGTGTCGACGGGGACGGTCTGGTGCGGCGCTGCCACTTCGTCGACACCCCGCTCGGGAACCTGTACGACGGTTCGTATCATGCGGCGCTGCGCCCCCGGGCGTGCCCGAACACGCTGTGCGACTGCCACATCGGATACGTGCATCTGCAGGATCTGCCGCTGTACGAGGTGTTCGCCGGTGGTGTCGTCGAACGGGTTCCGGCGCTGCTGCCGGTGCCGGCGGCCCCGTCGGGCCGAGCGCTCTAGGCTCACGGGATGGCCCGCACCCCGGACGCGCTCGGCGAGCGCGCATCGCACTTCCTGTCCGAACGTCACCTCGGCACGCTCGCGACGCTCCGCAAGGACGGCACCCCGCACCTGGTGGTGGTCGGATTCACCTGGGATCCACACGCCCGGTTGGTGCGGGTGATCACCAACGCCGGATCACAGAAGGCGCTCAACGCGGACCGTGGTGGGTACGCTGCCGTCTCCCAGGTGGACGGCGGTCGCTGGCTCACCCTCGAAGGCTCCGTACGGGTCCGCGACGACGCGGGCGCCGTCGCCGCCGGCGTCGCACGCTACACCCGGCGGTACCGGCCGCCGCGCGAGAATCCGACGCGGGTGGTCGTCGAGATCGCCGTGGAGCGGGTGATGGGATCGGTCCTGGACTGACCCCTGTCTCCCGCCCGTCCCGTCGGAGCGAAGGGCACATTCGGTCGATCCGGCGAGACGGGCGATACATTCGCTCGCTCTCCGGCGGCAGCCGGCGCCGCTGCGGTGACGACGTGGACGTCATGGCCGACACTCAGCCCGGCAGTACCGTCAACCCGTGCGGCCGGCGGTTCACCGACTCGCAGCCGTCGGCGGTGACCACCACGATGTCCTCGATGCGGGCACCCCACTCGCCGCGGAAATAGATACCCGGTTCGATGCTGAACGCCATGCCGGGACGCAGTTCGTCGGTGTTCCCGCCCACGATGTACGGCTCCTCGTGCACCGACAGGCCGATGCCGTGCCCGGTGCGGTGCACGAACGCCTCCCCCAACCCCTGCGCGGCCAGCAGGTCACGGGCCGCGGCATCGACCGATTCGGCGGTCACCCCCGGCCGAACCGCATCGACCGCGGCCTGCTGTGCCGCCTCGAGCACGGCGATCTTCGCGGCCACGTCCGGATCGGGCTCGCCGAGGCTGTAGGTGCGGGTCGAATCGGAGTTGTAGCCGGGGTCGACGGGCCCGCCGATGTCGATCACCACGATGTCCCCGGACTCGAGGACCCGATCGGACACCTCGTGGTGCGGGTCGGCGCCGTGCGGACCCGATCCGACGATGACGAACGCCGCCTCGGTGTGTCCTGCGGCGAGGATCGCCGCGGAGATGTCCACGGCCACCTCGGCTTCGGTGCGGCCCGGCCGTAGCCACTCACCCATCCGGGCGTGGACCCGGTCGATCGCGGCGCCGGCCCGCCGCAGTGCCTCGATCTCGTTGTCGTCCTTGACCATCCGCAACTCACGCAGCACCTCGGTGGCCAGCACCGGAACCGACCCGATCAACCCCGCCAACGGCACCAGGTGCAGGGCGGGCATCGCATCGGTCACCGCGGTCCGCGCGGCGGCCGGCAGCAGCGCCGCCACCAGTTCGTACGGGTTCTGTCCGTCCACCCAGTCCCGCACCGGCACCCCGAGATCGGTGACGGCCGAGTCGTTCAGCGACGCCAACTCGAGCCGCGGCACCACCACCGTCGCCGCGCTGCCGTCGGTGGGTATCACCAGGCAGGTGAGCCGTTCGAAGGATTCGGCGCGGGACCCGAGCAGATACCGCAGATCCGGGCCGGGGGTGACGAGGAGGGCATCGAGTCCGGCGGCACGACCGAACTCGGCGGCGCGGGTGAGCCGTTCGGCGTAGCAGGCGGCGGGGAAGCGGGATGCGGCAGCACTCATGGATCCAAGAGTAGTGCGATCTCGGGATGGCAGGATGTGGACCGTGACGACATCTGTGACCACCGGGACCGAGGAAATCGGCCGGCGCCCGCTGTTGCTGATCGACGGGGCGAGCATGTGGTTCCGCGCCTACTATGCGCTGCCCGACTCGATCACCGCACCCGACGGCCGGCCGGTCAACGCGGTGCGCGGCTTCACCGACATGATGGCCTCACTGATCACCCGGCACCGGCCGCACCGTCTGGTGGTGTGCCTGGACCTGGATTGGCGACCGGCCTTCCGGGTCGCCGCGGTGCCCAGCTACAAGGCGCACCGGGTCGCCGCTGTTCTCGATGGAACCGAGACAGGCGGCCCCCAGACAGGTGGCACCGAGGAGGACGTCCCCGACACCCTGACCCCGCAGGTACCGATGATCCTCGACGTGCTGGCCGCGGCCGGGATCGCCACCGGCGGCGCCGTCGGCTTCGAAGCCGACGATGTTCTCGGCACCCTCGCCGCCCGCGAAACCACCGATCCGGTGATCGTGGTCAGCGGTGACCGCGACCTGCTGCAGGTCGTCGCCGACGATCCGGTCCGGGTGCGGGTGCTTTACGTCGGGCGGGGCTTGGCGAAGGCGGAACTGTTCGGCCCTGTCGAGGTCGCCGGCAGATACGGTGTGCCCGCCGACCGGGCCGGGGCCGCCTACGCCGAGCTGGCGTTGCTGCGCGGGGACCCGTCGGACGGTCTGCCGGGCGTCAAGGGTGTCGGCGAGAAGACCGCCTCGAGTCTGCTGCTGCAGTACGGGTCGCTCGACGGACTGCGGGCGGCCGCGACAGATCCCGGCTCCGGCATGGCCAAGGGCGTGCGCGCCAAATTGGGTGCGGCCGCCGACTATCTGGACGCGGCGCTTCCCGTGGTGCAGGTCGCGCGGGACGCCCCGGTCGAACTGTCCACCACCGACGACCTGCCGGCCCGACCGGCCGATGCTGCGGCGCTGTCGGTATTGGCAGACACACTCGGGATCGGGCGGTCGGTCACGACGCTGACCACGGCGCTGGCCGCGGCCGCCGACTGACCGGACCGCCCGGATCCATCAGTTGGGGCGGCTGACCTCGTAGGTGCCCTGGTCGTCGGTGAAGGTCAGGGTGACCGACCGGTGCTGCCCGTCGACCGTCACCGTGCAGTCGAAGCTCTTGCCCGACTCGACCTTCTGGCCGCCGGGGCAGGACACGTCGTCGACCGCGGTGGCGCCGTAGGACTGGGTCAGCACCTTCGCAACTCCGGCCTCGGCGGCGGTGGCGTCCAGGGTCTTCGAACCGAGGGCCGTGATCACGAAGAATCCGATGATGCCGAGGACCACCACGACGGCAAGCGCACCGAGGCCGATGATCAGCGGCTTCTTCGATGTCGTCGGCTGCTGACCGGGCTGCTGGCCCCACTGCTGCTGTGGTTGGCCGGGTTGTTGTCCCCACGGCTGGCCGGGTTGTGGTTGGCCGGGTTGTGGTTGTTGTCCCCACGGCTGTCCGGGCTGTGGTTGGCCGGGTTGAGGCTGCTGGCCCCACTGCTGCTGTGGCTGGCCCGGCTGCTGTGGCTGACCCGGTTGCTGTCCCCACTGCGGTTGTCCGGGCTGTGGCTGCTGGCCCCACTGCTGTGGTTGGCCCGGTTGCTGGCCCCACTGCGGTTGTCCGGGCTGTGGCTGCTGGCCCCACTGCTGACCGGGCTGCGGTTGACCGGGCTGTGCCTGTTGCCCCCACTGCTGACCGGACTGTTGCCCCCACTGCTGGCCGGCCGTCGGTGCATCGAACGCCTGTGTCGGGCTCGCGCCCTGCGCGGCGCTCCCCGGCGGCGCCCACTGCTGGGTCGGTTCCTGACCGGCCGCGTTACCGGTCTGGTCCTGCGGTTCGTTCGGCCCGCTCATCGTCGCCTCCACTCACTTCACTTTGTTGATCAACCGTAGTGCCCCACCCACCGCGTGGAAGCCATGCCGCAGCGCGAATCAAACCACATCGCACCGTGGTCGTGCCCGGCGACTCCGGCGGCACCGCCGTTCCGGTCGGGCGATCACACCGCGTCGACGGCGACAACACCGCGCCGGATCGCGGCGACGGCCCGACCCGCCGCCTTCACGATCTCCGGATCATGGGCGCACGTGCGGATCTGGTCGAGCAGGTCGATCACCTGCCGGCACCAGCGCACGAAATCTCCGGCCGACAGGTCGCGGCTGCCGCCACCGGCCGCGAGCAACGCCTCGACCAGCGACTGGGTGGTCACCCACGTGTACAGTGCCGCCACGAACCCGAGATCCGGTTCGCGTGTCGGCGGCAGCTTGTGCCGAATCTCGTCGGCCCGCAACCCGTCACACACCCGCACCGTCTCGGCGAGCGCATGCCGCGACGGTGCGGTCGGCCCGCGCACCGCGACCGCCGCTTCGGCCCGCGACTCGTACACCACCGACGACACCACCGCGGCGAGCTCGGCCGGGGACAACCCGGCCCACACCCGCTGCCGCAGGCATTCGGCGACCAACAGATCGGTCTCACCGTAGATGCGGGCCAGCCGCTCCCCGGCGTCGGTCGTCGACGGATCCGGCCCCTCGGTCAGATAGCCGCGGTCGGTGAGCAGCGCGACGATCCGCTCGAACGTCCGGGACAACGAATTCGTCGTCGCCGCGACCTTCTGCCGTTGCTGCGACACCTCCCGGACGAGCCGATGGTAGCGGTCCCCGATCCGGGCGAGCTTCTCAAGTTCCGGGTCCGTGCGCGCCGGATGCTGCCGCAACCGACGCCGCGCCGCGTCGATCTCCCTGGTGTCCCCACCGGTCTTGGTGCGTTTGGGTCGGCGGGGCATCGGAATGCCCGTCGACCGCAACGACGACGCGAGATCACGCCGTCCCCGGCCGGTGCGGTGATCGACGTGGCGGGGCAACCGCAACCGGCCCAGCACCTGCGCGGGCGCCGGGAAATCCGCGGCCGACAATCGGCCGGACCACGCGTCGGCGGTCACCACCAGCGGCCGCGGATCGTCGACGGAGGAGTCGGCGTCGATCACCACGGCAAGTCCGGTGCGGCGCCCGCCGGGTACCGCGACGATGTCGCCGCGCCGCAACACCGACAACGATTCGACGGCCGCGCGGCGACGTTCCTGCCGGCTCTGCCGTTCGTGGGCCCGTTCGAGGTCGGTCAGTTCCGCCCGCAACCGCAGGTAGTCGAGAATGTCGCTGTCCTCGCCACCGAGCCGGTCCCGCAACTCCACCAGGGCCGCGTCGTTGCGTTCGATGCTGCGGGTCAGCCCGACCACCGACTTGTCGGCCTGGAACTGCGCGAACGACTGCTCGAGCAATGCCCGGGACCGGTCCACACCGACCGCGTCGATGAGGTTGACGGCCATGTTGTAGGACGGCCGGAACGAACTGCGCAGCGGGAACGTGCGGGTCGAGGCGAGCCCGGCCACCGCGGTCGGTTCCACACCGGGCTGCCACAGCACCACCGCGTGCCCCTCGACGTCGATGCCACGACGCCCGGCACGACCGGTGAGCTGCGTGTATTCCCCGGGGGTCAGTTCGGCGTGAGTTTCCCCGTTGTATTTGACCAGTCGTTCGAGGACGACGGTGCGGGCAGGCATGTTGATGCCGAGCGCGAGTGTTTCGGTGGCGAACACCGCCCGCACCAGGCCGCGCACGAACAGGTCTTCGACGGTGTGCCGGAACGCGGGCAGCATCCCCGCGTGATGTGCGGCGATGCCGCGTTCGAGGGCGGTGCGCCACTGTGCGTACCCGAGCACTTCGAGGTCGGCGCGGGGCAGGTCACGGGTATGTTCGTCGACGACCGCCCGGATCTGCGCGCTCTCCTCGTCGGTGGTGAGCCGGATTCCG
This sequence comes from Rhodococcus sp. (in: high G+C Gram-positive bacteria), assembly GCF_049299235.1. Lineage (GTDB taxonomy): Bacteria > Actinomycetota > Actinomycetes > Mycobacteriales > Mycobacteriaceae > Rhodococcus. The sequence continues at coordinate 9,357 of NZ_JBAQXC010000090.1, forward strand.
CTGCGGAGACATTGGGTGACGGCGGCGTCGCAGCCGGCGCGGCTGAACACGAACGTGATCGCCGGGAGCAGCCCGTCGCGGTCCAACCGGGTGATGACCTCCGGTCGCGGCAACGGCCGGTATCGACCGTTGCCGTGGCCCCGGTCCCACGCGTCGGCACGATCGAGCGACATCCGTCGCCGCACCTGCGCGAGCAGTTCGGGATTCACCACGATCCCGCGTCGCCCCCCGTCGGGGTGGGCGGCGGTGTCGAACAGGTCGTGGATGCGGGAGCCGACCATCATGTGCTGGTGCAGCGGAATCGGCCGTACCTCGTCGACGACGACGGTGGTGTCGCCGCGCACCGTGGTGATCCAGTCCCCGAACTCTTCGGCGTTGGACACGGTCGCGGACAGGCTGACCAGTCGGACGTCCTCGGGCAGGTGCAGGATGACTTCTTCCCACACGGCGCCGCGGAACCGGTCGGCGAGGAAATGCACCTCGTCCATCACCACGTGCGTCAACCCGATCAGGCTCGTCGACGACGCGTAGATCATGTTGCGCAGCACCTCGGTGGTCATCACCAGCACCGGCGCGTCCGCGTTGATCGATTGGTCGCCGGTGAGCAACCCGACCGCGTCCTTGCCGTGGCGGGCGGACAGGTCCGCGTACTTCTGGTTGCTCAACGCCTTGATCGGTGTGGTGTAGAAGCATTTTCCGCCGGCGTGCAACGCCAGGTGCACGGCGAATTCACCGACGATGGTCTTGCCTGCGCCGGTCGGTGCGCACACCAGCACCGAGTGCCCGCCGTCGAGGGCCCGGCACGCCCGTACCTGGAACGGGTCGAGGGGGAACGGCAGCGCCGAGGTGAAATCGTCGAGCCGATCGGGACCGGTGCCGGACGTGGACTGGTCGGTCACGGGCTGATCGGTCACAGCGTGTCGGAATAGTCGGACTGCGCCGAGGTGGGTCGCTCGACCGGGGTCGGCGCGGAGATCGGGGAACTCTCCTCGTCGTCGAGGTCGCCCCAGCCGTCCTCCCGCGCGCGGCGCGCCCGACGCTTGTCGTTGAACCGCGCGATCTGGATGGCGACCTCGAGCAGCAGCGTCAACGCCGCGGCGAGCGCGATCATCGAGAACGGATCCTGGCCGGGGGTGGCGACGGCCGCGAACACGAACATCGCCATGATCAGGCCCCGCCGCCACGACTTGAGTTTCGCGTAGGACAGGACGCCGACCGCGTTGAGCGCGACGATCACCAGTGGAATTTCGAACGATACCCCGAAAATGATCAGCAGATTGATCATGAACCCGAAGTATTCGGAGCCGGACAGGGCCGTGACCTGCACATCGTTACCGACGGTGAGCAGGAACGACAGGGCGTGGGTGACGACCAGATACGCCAGGACCGCGCCGGTGACGAACAGCAACGCACCGGAGACGACGAAACCGATAGCGTAGCGACGTTCCTTCGAGTACAGACCGGGGGTGATGAACGCCCACAACTGGTACAGCCACACCGGGCAGGCCAACACGACACCCGCGGCCGCCGCGACCTTCAGTCGCAACATGAACTGTTCGAACGGGCCGGTCGCGAGGAGATGGCAACCGCCGTCGGCGCTGATGTCGGCGCGGGACGACGCGGGCAGCGAACAGTACGGGTCGAGCAGGATCGAACCGAGGCTGGGCAGCCCGAAGATGTTACGGCTGTACCAGACGAACCCGAGGATGGTGGTGAGCACCACCACGGCGAGCGCGATCAGGAGACGGGTGCGCAGTTCGTACAGGTGCTCGACCAGCGACATGGTGCCGTCGGGGTTGGTCGTGCGCCGGCGTCGGCGCGGATCGAACGGGATGCGCACGTGCGGTTCTCAGCTCCTGTCGAGACCCCCGGTTCAGCGGAGGACCGGGGCACCCGTGGTGGATACCCCGGTGGGTTGGTCGAGGGTCAGGCCGACCGCGGTTCGGTGTGCGTCGCCTCGGCGGCGGTCGTGTCGCCGGTCCGGCCGGCCGGCAGCGGGTTCGGTGCCGCCTGCGCGGATGCCGACCCGGTGTCGTCGTTCTGCATCTCCTTGACTTCGCTCTTGAAGATGCGCAGCGACCGGCCGAGACCGCGCGCGGCGTCCGGGAGCTTCTTCGAGCCGAACAGGATCACGACGACGATCGCGACGATGGCCCAATGCCACGGGCTCATTGCACCCATTATCTACCTCCACTGATGGTGTGCTGCCGATGCTACCGGACCGGCGCACGGCCGAGCCGCGGCCACAGCCGATCGACGGGGAGTTCCCCGGAGATTCACGGGTCCGTAACCGGGCGCGGCCCGGGGTCGTCGACCGCGTCGTCGAATGCGAGGGTGTCGTACGCGTCGAGCGCCGCCTCGGCCCGCGCCCGTACCGAGGCCACCAGATCCGCCGGGCCGAGCACCGTCACCCCGCTGCCGAGGCCGACCACCAGGCGCGTGACCCACTCCGGTGACGCGAACCGCAAGACCGCGGTGCACGACCCGTCCGGCCGCACGTGCACATCGGTGAGCGGGTAGTAGTCGATCAGCCAGCTGTAGCCCGCCGCAATCCGAAGTCGGGCCGCCGGCAGGGTCGGATCGCCGGCGAACAATTCGAAACTGTCCGCGTCGTCGGCCGCGGCGGGTGGCCGCGCCGGTTCGGGCAGTTCCGTGGCCGCATCGATCCGGTCGAACCGGAACAGCCGCACCCCTTCCGCCGTGCGGCACCATCCCTGCAGGTAGGTGTGTTCGTCGACGAGCACCACCCGGATGGGGTCGACGTCCCGTTCCGACACGGTGTCCCGCGACGCCGAATAATAGGTCAGGTGCAGGGCACGACCGTGACGCACCGCCGCCCGCACGGTCGCCGCGACCGGATCGTCGGCCACCGCGACCGGTGTCTCGTCCTCGTCGTCGGCGGCGGCGCTGCCCGCGGCCGCTTCGATCTTCGCGATGGCGCCCTGCGCCGCCGACGGATCGACCACCCCCGGCATCTCCAGCAGCGACCGCAACGCCACCAGCAGCGCCGTCGCCTCCGTCGACGTCAACCGCAACGGCCGGTCCATGCCCGCGGTGAACGTCACCACGATGCTGTCCTCCGACAGCGACAGGTCGATGAGATCGCCGGGCCCGTACCCGGGTAGACCACACACCCACAGCTGGTTGAGATCGTCCATGATCTGCTTCGGGGTCACCCCCAGATCGCGGGCCGCCTCGGCCGCGCTGATCCCCGGGTTCGCCGTGAAGTACGGCACCAGATTGAGCAGCCGCGTCAGCCGCCCCGACAGTCGTGTACTCACCGCTTTCCCTCCACGGTCGCTCCGGCGACCACCCGCGTCAGAATTCCCCGCACCTGGTCCCGCAACTCGGCCGGCGCCAGTACCAGGGCGTCGACGCCCTGCCCGGCGATCACCCGGGCGATCCAACTCCACGACCGCACCGGCACCTCAAGCACCGTACCGTCGCGCTCCCCTATCCGGAGCCGCCCGGTGTCACTGCCGAGCCGGCGCAATTCCGCTGCCCGCCCGTCCGGCACCCACACCCGCGCCGCCCCGGTGACGTCGCCGGTGCTGGTCGCGGCGAGAACCCGCGCCCGCAGGTCCGTGCCCGCCGGGATGACGACGGCACCGGCCGGGCCGAACGCGGTGACCTCGTCGCCGATCCGGGAGAGCCGGAAGGTGCGGGTCGCGTCGCGGTCACGATCGTGCCCGACCAGATACCAGCGGCCGTGCACGGTGACGATGCCCCACGGTTCGACGGTGCGCCGGGTCCACGCATCGGTCGGTGACCCGCGATGCTCGAAGCGCACGGCGCGGCGCGCGTCGATCGCGGCGAGCAACGCGTGCAGCGCCGGTTCCGAACCGCGGGTCCGCGCCGGCAGCGATGTCACCGTCCCGGTCGGATCACCATCGACCTGCACCCCTGCCGCCCGCAGTTTCAGCAGGGCACTCTGCGCCGCCGACGTCAACTCCGGGGACGACCACAACGCCGCCGCGACCGCGACCGCCGCGGTTTCCGCGCTGGTCAGTGCGATGTCGGGCAGTTCGTAGGCGTCCCGGTTGATGCGATAGCCCTCGACCGTCGAATATCGGGACGGCATGCCCGTCTCCAGTGGGATACCCAGGTCGCGCAGTTCGTTCTTGTCGCGCTCGAACATGCGGCTGAACGCCTCGTCGCTCGCCGAGTCCGCATACCCGGCCACCGACGCGCGGATCTTCTCCGCGGTCAGGAACTGGCGGGTGGACAGCAACGCGATGACCAGGTTGACCAGCCGTTCGACTTTCGAGATCGCCACGCCGGCAAGCCTAGTGCCACACCCGCGACCGTCCGCGGGCGTGGCCGTGCGACACGCGTTACATCGACGCGATCAACCGCTCCACACGTTCGTCGACGGACCGGAACGGGTCCTTGCACAGCACGGTCCGCTGCGCCTGATCGTTGAGTTTGAGGTGCACCCAGTCGACGGTGAAGTCGCGGCCCGCGGCCTGCGCCGCGGCGATGAAATCACCGCGCAGCTTCGCGCGGGTGGTCTGCGGTGGCGTGTTCACGGCCGCATCGACGGCCTCGTCGTCGGTGGCACGCGCCGCCAGCCCCTTGCGTTGCAGCAGATCGAACACCCCGCGGCCACGTTTGATGTCGTGGTACGCCAGGTCCAACTGGGCGATCTTCGGGTCCGCCAGTTCCATGCCGTACCGGTCCTGGTACCGCTGGAACAGTTTGCGTTTGATCACCCAGTCGACCTCGGTGTCGACCTTCGCGAAGTCCTGCGACTCGACCGCGTCGAGCACCCGGCCCCACAGGTCCACCACCTGGGCGACGTGCGGATCCGGTTCGCGGCTGCGCAGATAGTCGACGGCCCGCGCATGATATTCACGTTGGATGTCGAGGGCGCTGGCCTGCCGCCCCCCGGCCAGCCGCACCGGGCGCCGCCCGGTCAGGTCATGACTGACCTCCCGGATCGCGCGGATCGGATTGTCCAACGCGAAATCCCGGAACGCGACACCCGCCTCGATCATCTCGAGTACCAACGCCGCCGACCCCACCTTGAGCATCGTGGTGGTTTCGGACATGTTGGAATCACCGACGATCACATGCAGCCGCCGGTACTTCTCCGCATCGGCGTGCGGTTCGTCGCGGGTGTTGATGATCGGCCGGGACCGGGTGGTCGCCGACGAGACACCCTCCCAGATGTGTTCGGCGCGCTGCGACAGACAGAACGTCGCCGCCTTCGGGGTTTGCAGCACCTTTCCCGCACCACAGATCAGCTGGCGGGTCACCAGGAACGGCAGCAACACATCGGAGATCCGGGAGAACTCTCCCACCCGCGCCACCAGAAAATTCTCGTGACAGCCGTACGAATTACCGGCCGAGTCGGTGTTGTTCTTGAACAGGTAGATGTCGCCGCCGATGCCCTCCTCGGCGAGGCGCTGCTCGGCGTCGAGAAGCAGGTCCTCGAGGACGCGTTCCCCGGCGTGGTCGTGTTCGACGAGCTGCAACAGGTCGTCGCATTCGGCGGTCGCGTACTCCGGATGCGACCCCACATCGAGATACAACCGCGCTCCGTTGCGCAGGAACACGTTGGAGCTGCGACCCCACGACACGACCCGCCGGAACAGGTATCGGGCCACCTCGTCCGGGCTCAGCCTGCGATGCCCGTGGAAGGTACACGTGACGCCGAATTCCGTCTCGATACCCATGATTCGTCGCTGCACACTTCGACAGTACCGCTCCGATGTGGCGACCATCGGCGGCAACGGCATCTACGGTCGAAGCTGTGATCTTCGATGCCACCGCGTGGAACCGCGCAGACGCCACCGCGTGGAACCGCGCAGACCGTGCCTTGTTCGAACGCAGCGTCGCGCTGCGCCCATCCCCCACCGACCCGGCGTTGCGTCGACTCAGCCGCATCGCCGATCACAGCGTGCTGTGGCTGGGGTGCGCCGCACTGTGCATCGCGGCGGGCGGGTCGGCGCGGCGCGGCGCGGTGCGCGGACTGCTGTCGGTCGCCGCGTCCAGTGCGCTCGCCAACGGGGTACTCAAACCACTGTTGCCGCGGCGACGCCCACCGGCGCGCGTCGAACCCCATTTCCGCCGGCGGATGGTGCCGATGCCCACCTCGTCGTCGTTCCCGTCCGGGCACGCCGCATCCGCCGCGGCCTTCGTCACCGGACTCGCCCTCGAATCC
>NZ_JBAQXC010000091.1:0-13814 GCF_049299235.1 Rhodococcus sp. (in: high G+C Gram-positive bacteria)
GTCCTGGCCTATCCGTGGGGTTTCGACGTGTGGGGGCGGATGCTGCTCGCGGTCGCGGTTGTCGTCGCCTCGGTGGTCGCGCTGCGGTCGCGGCCGGCGCGTGGAGGCGCGTTGCTGCTGGGTGCGGCCGCCGCGACGGCCGGCTACGCGTCGTCGTGGGTGCTGGTCCGCAGCGCCATCTCGGAGCCGGTCGCGGTCGCCTGGTCGGCACCTGTCATCCTGGGGACGGTGCTCCTCTTGGTTGCGGCGTGGCTCACATTCCGGGAGGAAATCCCGTGAGGTAGCCCGTGCACCCGCGAAACCCGTGACATGCGCCACAAGGCGGGAGTGCGGACGTTTCGTGGGGTGTCCAAGTAACTAGAGTCCGAACCGGCCCGCTCAAAACCCCCGAGCGGGCGTGAACGCAGACGAGACGGTGAGCAGATGGATCTCTTCGAATACCAGGCGAAGGAACTCTTCGCCAAGCATGACGTGCCGACGTCGGCCGGCCGCGTTACCGACACGGTTGCCGGTGCCCGCGAGATCGCGGAGGAAATCGGCAAGCCGGTCATGGTCAAGGCGCAGGTCAAGGTCGGTGGCCGCGGCAAGGCCGGTGGCGTCAAGTACTCGGCGGACGTCGACGCGGCAGTGGCCAACGCCGAGGCGATCCTCGGCCTCGACATCAAGGGCCACGTCGTCAAGAAGCTGCTGGTCGCGGAGGCGAGTGACATCGCCGAGGAGTACTACATCTCCTTCCTGCTCGACCGCACCAACCGCACCTACCTGGCCATGTGCTCGGTGGAGGGTGGCGTCGAGATCGAGGTCACCGCCGAGGAGAACCCCGACGCTCTCGCGAAGATCCCGGTGGACGCCGTCAAGGGCGTCGACCTCGCGTTCGCGCGTGAGATCGCCGTTGCAGGCAAGCTGCCCGCCGAGGTGCTCGACGCCGCCGCCAACACCATCCAGAAGCTGTGGGAGGTGTTCATCAAGGAGGACGCTCTCCTCGTCGAGGTGAACCCCCTCGTCCGCACCCCCGACGACCAGATCCTCGCCCTCGACGGCAAGGTCACCCTGGACGCCAACGCCGACTTCCGTCAGCCCGGCCATGCCGAGTTCGAGGACAAGGACGCCACGGACCCGCTGGAGCTCAAGGCCAAGGAGAACGACCTCAACTACGTCAAGCTCGACGGCGAGGTCGGCATCATCGGCAACGGTGCGGGCCTGGTCATGTCGACCCTGGACGTCGTCGCGTACGCCGGCGAGGAGCACGGTGGCGTCAAGCCCGCCAACTTCCTCGACATCGGTGGCGGCGCCTCGGCGGCCGTCATGGCTGCCGGCCTCGACGTCATCCTGAACGATGCGCAGGTCAAGAGCGTGTTCGTGAATGTCTTCGGTGGCATCACCGCGTGTGACGCAGTCGCCAACGGCATCGTCGGAGCCCTGCAGACCCTGGGCGACGAGGCCAACAAGCCGCTCGTCGTGCGCCTGGACGGCAACAACGTCGACGAGGGTCGCCGCATCCTCGCCGAGGCCAACCACCCGCTGGTCACGGTCGTCGCCACCATGGACGAGGCTGCCGACAAGGCTGCCGAGCTCGCGTTCGCAGCGAAGTAAAGGGACACACAGAACAATGGCAATCTTCCTTACCAAGGATTCCAAGGTCATCGTCCAGGGCATCACCGGCGGCGAGGGCACCAAGCACACCGCCCTGATGCTCAAGGCCGGTACCCAGGTCGTCGGCGGCGTCAACGCCCGCAAGGCCGGCACCACCTTGTCGCACACCGACAAGGACGGCAACGCCGTCGAGCTGCCCGTCTACGCGACCGTCGCCGAGGCCATGAAGGAGACCGGCGCCGACGTCTCCATCGCGTTCGTCCCCCCGGCCTTCTCGAAGGACGCCATCGTCGAGGCCATCGACGCGGAGATCCCGCTGCTCGTGGTCATCACCGAGGGCATCCCGGTGCAGGACTCCGCGTACGCGTGGGCCTACAACGTCGACAAGGGCAACAAGACCCGCATCATCGGCCCCAACTGCCCCGGCATCATCACCCCGGGTGAGGCGCTCGTCGGCATTACCCCCGCCAACATCGCGGGCAAGGGCCCGGTCGGCCTGGTCTCCAAGTCGGGCACCCTGACCTACCAGATGATGTTCGAGCTGCGCGAGTACGGCTTCTCGACCGCCATCGGCATCGGCGGCGACCCGGTCATCGGCACCACCCACATCGACGCCATCGAGGCGTTCGAGAAGGACCCGGAGACCAAGGTCATCGTGATGATCGGCGAGATCGGTGGCGACGCCGAAGAGCGTGCCGCCGACTACATCAAGGCCAACGTCACGAAGCCGGTCGTCGGCTACGTCGCAGGCTTCACCGCCCCCGAGGGCAAGACCATGGGCCACGCAGGCGCCATCGTCTCCGGCTCCTCGGGCACCGCGCAGGCCAAGAAGGACGCCCTCGAGGCGGCCGGCGTCAAGGTCGGCAAGACGCCGTCGGAGACCGCCGCTCTCGCGCGCGAGATCCTGAACTCCCTGTAAGCGTCGTCACCGCTCCCCGGAGCATCGAGCGAATGTATCCCTCGATCGATTCAATCGAGCGAGGGATACATTCGCTCAGTTCGTTCTAGGCGTCGATCCAGTCGGTTCCGGCGGATTCCACTTCGGCCGCACCCGAGGTCGACGACGCCACCAGCCCTTGAAGTTCGTCCCGGTCGCGGCCCGCAACCGTGATCGTCGCCCGGTCGGCGTAGACGACGCCGAGCACCGCGACGCCGCGCGCACGCAGTTCCGCTTCCACCCGGCCCGCGTCGGCATGACCGACGCCGAACGTGAACTTCTCCCGTTTGCGCCGTTCCGCCAGTGACGCCGAATCCAACGCAGCCGACACGGCGCCCGAGTAGGCCCGCACCAATCCGCCCGCACCCAGCTTGATCCCACCGAACCAGCGGGTCACCACCACCGCCACGTTCACCAGGTCACGGTGGTGCAGCACCTGCAGCATCGGAACACCCGCGGTGCCGCCGGGCTCACCGTCGTCGCTCGAGCGCTGCGCCCGCGATGCCGGTTCGTCACCGACGACGAACGCCCAGCAGTGGTGCCGCGCATCCGGGTACAGACGGCGCTGCTCGCCGGTGAACGCGATCGCGTCGGCAGGTGATTCGACGCGGCGCAGCGTCGCACGGAAACGCGAGTGCCGCACCTCCGTCTCCAGCACGACGTCCGGTCCGGGCACGAGTGTGTACGGCATGGCCCCCATTGTGGCGATCGGTGCATAGGCTGGTTGCAGCACATCCGACGACCGCAGGAGGATCGATGACATTCCCAGCGAATCAGACCCCGGACCAGGGGGGTGGCGGGTCGTCGGCGAAGCTCGTGCCGGTGCTGCTGCCGGTGGCGGTCGCGGTCCTCGGTGTGGTGAATTTCCTGTTCGGTCTCGCCCCGTACATGCGGATCAACTTCGGCGGGCACGTCGCCCTGTCCGCGTTCGAGTTCGGCTTCGCGGTGGTGCCGTTGGCGATGCTGCTGCTCGGTGGAGTGTGCGCCGCCTTGTCGCTGCTGCCCGGTCAGGACTTGCGTGCCGTCGCATTGGCCGCATCCGCGGTCGGATTCGTGACGTCGCTGTTCCAATGGTTCCAACTGCCCGACGATTCCGGCATCGCGTGGGGCGGAGTGGCCATCTTCGTGTTCGGGTTCCTGCAGACCGCGGTCGCGGTGGTGGCTCTGTTGTTCGGGATCGGTGTACTCGTTCCCGCAGCGCGGTCGGCCTCACAGCCCGCGCAGCAGCAGTTCCCGCAGGCCGGCGGGTACGGCAGGCAACCGGAGCATCCGCAATCGGTCGGGCAGTTTTCGCAACAGTACGGCGGGCAGTTCCAGAGCCCGGAGGCCCCGAGCTCCCAGCAGTACGGTGGTGGCCATTACCCGAGTCAACAGCCGTATCCGAGCCAGTACCCCACCCAACAGCAGTACCCGAGCCAGCAGAACCCCAGCCAGCAGAACCCCAGCCAGCAGTACCCCAGCCAGCAGTACCCCAGCCAGCAGCAGTACCCCAGCGATCACTATGCCGCGCAACCGTACGGCGCGCCCTCGTACGAGACGCAGCAATTCTCTGCGCAGTCGCACGCCACCCAGCAGCACGCCACCCAGGCGCACCCGAGCGGCCAGCAGCACTATCCGAGCGGGGGAGCGCCCGAGGTATCCGGTCACGAGGACGACACCGAACTGGTCCGCCCCACCGCGGACACCGACCCGACCGTCGTATCCCCCGCACCCGGCGACCAGGACTCCACCCAGGTGATCAAACCGAACGACGAGAAGCAGTGACGGCGTTCGAGTCGGGTCGGCGCGCCTGACCACAACCACCCGCGCCGAGTGACACCCTCGTTTCGATGACTTCCGACTCGATGATTTCCGGCTCGACGACTTCGGTGCCAGGCCGGAACTCCCGCCACCCCACGAACCAGGATTCGCCGGATCCGGAGCAGTTCCGCATCCTGCTCGGCACCGCAACTCGCGTGCCTGCCTTGACGATGGCGCTGGTGGTGACGATCGTCGTGACGACGCTCGTGGCAGCGGGCAGCGACCTCACCGGGGTGTACGCGGCGATCGCGGGCACGTGGCTCGGACTGCACCAGGTCACTCTCACCATCGACGGCACCGCGCTCGGTGTGCTGCCACTGCTGCCGACCGCAGTGCTGCTGTGGGTGTCCGCCCGGTCGTGTGCGTCGGCTGCGGACGCGATGGTCGCGCACAGCGGGTATCTGCTCGACCGCCGCGACGTCGCGCGGATCACCGCGGCGATACTCGCCGGACCGCTGACCGTCACGGTCGCTGCGCTCGTCGTCATCCAGGATGCGTCGAGTGTGCTGCCGGTGTCGGCGCCGGACCCCGCCCATTCTCTGGCATGGGTGACGGGCCTGTACCTGTTGTCGGCGATGCTCGGTGTCGGGTCGAGGATGTGGCGTCCGCTGTGCGACCGGTACTCGGTTCCCGAATGGCTGGTCGACTCGGTCCGGCCCGCGACCCGCGTGGTGCTCGGCATGTTCGCGATGGGCGGCCTGCTCACCGTCGTCGGGATGCTGTGGTCGTGGCCGACGATGGGCGAACTCCTCGGCCGCGGCGAGAACTGGATCGGCGTTCTCGGGTTGCTGGTCGTCTCGATCCTGTATCTGCCGAACGTGATGATCGGTGCGGCCGCGGTGCTGGCAGGCAGCACCGTCGAAGTCGGCGATGTCCGGCTGAGCCTGTTCGAAGCGACCGGTGGCGACCTTCCGGCGCTGCCCGTGCTGGCGGCGATCCCACCCGGTCCCGCGCCGTCGTTCTGGCCGGTGGCGCTCGCGGTGCCCGCCACGATCGGGGCGCTGCTCGGCCGGTATGTCGCGAAACGCAACCTCGAGGCCCAGGCGCGCGGCGAATATGTCACCGCGAGCGACGGCGCCCTGACCGTGTTGGCGGCCTCCGCCGAAGCCGGACTCGTCACCGCGCTCGTGACGTGGGCTGCCGGTGGCCGGCTCGGATACTTCGGGGTGGTCGGCGGCAACTGGTGGCTCGCCGGGATTCTCGTGTTCGCGTGGTCGGGTCTGCTCGGACTGATCACCGCGCAACTGCTGCTGTGGCGGGAAGGCAGGTTGGCCGCGGCCGAAGCGGCGGCGGCGCGCACAGCGGCGGCGGACGGCGACTCGGCCTCCGGGAACGGGGACGGGGACGACCGGGACGACGAGGATCGGGACGGCGAGGACTGGGTTGGCGAGGACGACGAACCGAAGGCACTCGAAGCCGCGCCCGCCGTGGATGCCGAGCAGGATGACGACCCGCCGGGGGACGACCCGCTGGAGGACGGCCCGAAGGACGCCAGTCCGAAGGACGACCCCGACGACCCCGACGTCGTCGATGTGGAAATCGTCGAGGACGACGAGGAACCCGCGCCCGAACCGGACGAGAAGGACACCGAGGAACCGGATGTCGTCGACGCGGAGATCGCCGGCGAAACCGACGGCAGGGACCTGCCGAAAGGTCCCCGGAACACCAGCGACTAGGCTCTAGGCTGCCGAGGGTCCGGCCGACCCGATCACGACCGACCTTTCGAGAGTTCGAGCTTCCAGAATGCAGGAGTAGAGCGCTGACTACCCCGCGTGACCAGTTGCCGCCCACCGCGCCGGCGCGCGTCGTCGTACTCGCCTCGGGGACCGGCACGCTGCTGCGATCGTTGCTCGACGCCACCCGCGGCGACAGCTACCCGGCCCGGATCGTGGCAGTCGGCGTGGACCGCGACTGTGCGGCCCTCGATCATGCTCGTGCCGCGAACCTCACCGGCTTCCGGGTCGCCGTGCGCGACCACGCCGACCGTGCCGCCTGGGACGGCGCGCTCACCGCTGCCGTCGCCGCGCACGAACCGGACCTGGTGGTGTCGGCCGGTTTCATGAAGATCCTCGGCCCCGCATTCCTCGAGCGCTTCGGTGGCCGCATCATCAACACGCATCCGGCGTTGCTGCCCGCGTTCCCCGGCGCGCATGCCGTCGCCGATGCCCTCGCCTACGGCGTGAAGATCACCGGATCGACGGTGCATCTCGTCGATGGCGGTGTCGACACCGGGCCGATCCTCGCGCAGGAACCGGTGCCGGTCCTCGACGGCGACGACGAGGACACCCTGCACGAGCGCATCAAAGTTGTGGAGCGACGGTTGCTGGCCGAGGTGGTCGCCGCTGTCGCAACCCGTGGAGTTGTATCCGATGGACGAAAGGCCGTGATCCCCGGTGACCGAACGTAAGGCTGTGCGGCGCGCACTGGTCAGCGTGTACGACAAGAGTGGACTGGTCGAGCTGGCGACCGGACTGCACGAGGCCGGTGTCGAACTGGTTTCCACCGGCTCCACGGCCGCGACCATCGCGGGCGCCGGTGTGCCCGTGACGAAGGTCGAAGAGCTCACCGGATTCCCCGAGTGCCTCGAGGGTCGGGTCAAGACGCTGCACCCGCGCGTGCACGCGGGCATCCTCGCCGACACCCGCAAGCAGGACCACCTCGACCAGATCGCCGATCTCGGCATCGAGGCGTTCGAATTGGTGATCGTCAACCTGTACCCGTTCACGCAGACCGTCGCCTCGGGTGCGACCCCCGACGAATGCGTCGAGCAGATCGACATCGGTGGCCCGTCGATGGTGCGTGCCGCCGCGAAGAACCACCCGTCCGTCGCGGTGGTCGTCGACCCGGCCCGCTACGACGCGGTCATCGAGGCCGTGCAGGCAGGCGGGTTCACCCTGTCCGAGCGCAAGGCCCTTGCGGCGCAGGCATTTCAGCACACCGCCGCCTACGATGTCGCGGTCGCAAGCTGGATGAACAGCGGCTATGCCGCCGAGGCGAGTCGGTTCCCGGCGTGGGCGGGCGCGACCTGGACTCGTGCGAACGTGCTGCGTTACGGCGAGAACCCGCATCAGGCGGCCGCGCTGTACGTGAACGAGGGCGGCGAGCCGGGTCTGGCGCAGGCGCACCAGTTCCACGGCAAGGAAATGTCGTACAACAACTACCAGGACGCCGACGCCGCGTGGCGGGCCGCGCACGACCACGACCGGCCGTGTGTCGCGATCATCAAGCATGCCAATCCGTGCGGTATCGCCGTCGCCGACACCGTTGCCGAGGCGCACCGCAAGGCACACGAGTGCGACCCGGTGTCCGCGTTCGGTGGCGTCATCGCCGTCAACCGCGAGGTCAGTGTCGAGATGGCCGAGCAGGTCGCCGAGATCTTCACCGAGGTGATCATCGCCCCGGCATACGCGGACGGCGCCGTCGAGGTTCTGGCCCGCAAGAAGAACATTCGTATCCTGCGGGCCGATTCCCCGACGTCCGCGCCGATCGAACTGCGGCAGATTTCCGGTGGTTTGCTGTTGCAGGAACGGGATCTGCTCACCGCCGACGGCGACACCGCGACGAAGTGGGATCTCGCGTGCGGGGACGCCGCCGACGCGCAGACTCTCGCCGATCTGGAATTCGCGTGGCGCGCGTGCCGTGCCGTCAAGTCTAATGCGATCCTGCTGGCGTCGGGCGGCGCGACCGTCGGTGTCGGAATGGGTCAGGTCAATCGCGTCGATTCGGCGCGTCTCGCGGTCACCCGTGCCGGCGACCGGGTCGTCGGTTCCGTTGCCGCATCCGATGCGTTCTTCCCGTTCGCGGACGGCTTGCAGGTTCTCACCGAGGCCGGTGTCAAGGCCGTCGTGCAGCCGGGCGGATCGGTTCGTGACAACGAGGTGATCGACGCTGCCCGCGAGGCCGGCGTGACCCTCTACCTGACGGGTGCACGCCACTTCGCGCACTGATCGCCCGCGGCCACGGAGTTTCGAGGTGGGCCGCCCGCCCGACGGGACCTGATGTCAGGCCGCGTACGGGTGGGTGGCTTCCTGCCGAGATGATCCCTCGATGTCGGTGATGCGCCTGCCGTCGGAGATGACGAGCCGGGCGGCGCCGCGGTCGAGGAGTTCGCGGATGAGATCGGCGGCGAGCGCGCCCTTCTCGGTGGGGACGTGGCTCAGGTCGATCGTGATGGCGTGTCCGGTCAGGTCGGTGGGCAGGTCTTTCGGGACGGAGCCGGCGGCTCCCAGTCGTAACTTCATGTGGTTCTCCTTGCAATCGAAAAGGTATGGGGATAAAAAAGGGCACCCGAGGCGATGCGCCTGGGGTGCCCGAGAATCGAGTCGAATGTCACTCTATTCCCGGGATCGCCATGCGGCGCAATGGAAGTGGAACTCGGGTACGAATCGATACATGCTCTTGTGATGGTGCATCGAACGGTACCTTTCTCGAGTATCCGGTGGGTTAACGGGGAACCATACCCTAATGACGCAGTTTTTACATCCCGAGTTTCCGGGCGGTGCGGTTACAGACCGCACAGCCAGTCCACGAAGCCGTCGGTGAACTCCGCCGAATACGGCAGGTCGGCGATGTAATCGGCACCGGTGGACTGCTGGTCGCCGATGTCCTTGAGGACGTGGTTCGCGTTGCGCAGCCGCAGCGACGTCAACTTGGTGTGCACGAGTGCGGCGTCGAGCGCATCGACGTCCTCGACGCGCAATTGGATGTCCTTGTCGGAAACGCTGGTCAGGACGGGCAGCGCGCTGTCGATCTGTGCGGCGAGCATCCGCGGATCCAGGGCGTCCTCTTCGGCGAGTGCCTTCGCATTCGTCGGGACCAGACCCGCATTGCGCAACGGTTCGGGCAGGCGGTCGCTGAGGGTGCCGTCCGCGCGCAGCGACTCCACTGCCCCGGTCAGTGCGACCCGCAGTTCGTCGGCGACCTGGGCAGGGAGCTGACCAGCGGCGACAACCGCGTCGAGTTGCGCGTCGATCTGGGCGGTCAGCAGATCCAGCAGGCGTACCGCGAGCGGCTCGAGCAGGGCGAGACCGGCGACCGGCGCGCCGGCGTGCGCGATCGCCAGCGCGATGAGCGCGCCCTCGCTGTGTCCGACGACGTAGACCCGCGCAGGGTCGACACCCGGCTGGTCGGCGAGGAATCGCAGGCCGTCGCGGGCGGCATCGATGAACGTGGAGAAGCCGAGATCGGCGACGTCGGCGACCTCGTACGGGCCGAGACCGGTGACGCCGCTACCGAGTTTGTCGTACCGCAGGCTCGCGAAACCGTTGATCTGGAGGATGTCCGCGAGGTGACGGAGGATACCGATCGGGCCGGGCAGCAACGCGCTGTCGCCGTTGCGGTCGGTGGGGCCGCTGCCTGCGAGCAACAGCACGGCGGGAACCGGGGCGTCACCGGCAGCAGGCACGCGCAGGTTGCCGTGCAGCGTCACGTCGCCACTGGTGAAGGTGATCTCGGTTTCCGCCATGCCATGTGTCTATCAGAAGACCCGGACATCACGGGCATCGGCACGGCGTGTGCGAGGAACTATCCGGTCACTTCGGCGACTCGCAGGCGCACCCGAACGCGGCGGTAGCCGCGGTACCCGAACCAGCCGAGCAGAGCGAGCAGCGGGATCACCAGCAGCGGCAGGATCATCGAGATCAGCGACGTGACGAACGAGGTGACGCTGTCGATCACCGACAGCACCGGGTTGCCGAGACCGGCGGTGGTCGCGGTGCTCACCGCACGGGTACCGGTCTGCGCGGTGCTCACGGCCAGCGCGGTCGGTGCGCCGATGACGATGCCCGCGATCGCGGCCATCGCCGGATCGAGATTCGCGAACGCCGCCCAGGCCGCGACCGCACCCGCCACCGGCCGGGTGACCGTACCGACCAGCGACATCGCGTTGTCGACCAGCGGAATCAGATCGGCGAGGACCTCGACGACCGTTGCGATCGCCAGGGCGACGAGCGCGGCGGACGATCCGATCCACTGCATCGACTCGTTCACGGCGATGCTGAACAGTCCGAAGTGCACGGCAGCGCTGAGCATGAGCAACGGGAGGAACGTGCGCAGGCCGGTGGCGGCCGCCAGGCCCAGGCCCAGCAGTGCCGCCAGGATCCAGATCTCCATTCGGAGAGTGTAGGGCGGGTGATGCGCGTCGCAGATGCCGAATCGGCCGCGCGGTCGTACCTTGGGTGAGGTGACGTCACCCACAATCAGGCCGTCCACCGTCGGCGAGTTGCGCGCGTCCGGGCACGTGCAACGTCCGGTGAAGGACGAGATCCGGCAGAACCTGCTCGCCGCACTGCGCGACGGCACCGACCCGTGGCCCGGCATCGTCGGATTCGACGACACCGTCGTCCCCCAACTCGAACGCGCACTCCTCGCCGGCCACGACGTGGTGCTCCTCGGCGAACGAGGACAGGGCAAGACCCGACTGTTGCGGACACTGCCGCTGCTGCTCGACGAATGGACCCCGGTGATCGCCGGTTCCGAACTCGGCGAACACCCCTACGATCCGATCACCCCGGCGTCGGTCCGTCGCGCCGCCGAACTCGGCGACGACCTGCCCGTCGACTGGCGGCACCGCAGCGAGCGTTATGCCGAGAAACTCGCGACCCCGGACACGTCCGTCGCCGATCTCGTCGGCGATGTGGACCCGGTGAAGGTCGCGGAAGGTCGCAGTCTGGGCGACCCCGAGACCATCCACTTCGGGTTGGTGCCGCGCGCCCATCGCGGCATCGTCGCCATCAACGAACTGCCCGACCTCGCCGAACGCATCCAGGTGTCGTTGCTGAACGTGATGGAGGAACGCGACATCCAGGTCCGCGGCTACACACTCCGGTTGCCGCTCGATGTGCTGCTCGTGGCGAGCGCCAACCCGGAGGACTACACGAACCGCGGTCGGATCATCACCCCGCTCAAGGACCGGTTCGGTGCGGAGATCCGCACCCACTATCCCGTCGAACTCGACGACGAGGTCGCGGTGATCGAGCAGGAGGCGGTGCTGCAGGCACGCGTCCCGGACTTTCTGCTCGAGGTGCTGGCGCGGTTCACACGGCTGTTGCGTGAGTCGACATCGATCGATCAGCGGTCGGGGGTGTCGGCGCGATTCGCGGTCGCGGGGGCGGAAACGGTGGCGGCCGCCGCGATGCACCGCGGCGCCGTGCTCGGTGAGGACGACCCGGTGGCCCGGCCGGTCGATCTGGGCACCGTGGTGGAGGTACTGCGAGGCAAGGTCGAGTTCGAATCGGGTGAGGAGGGACGCGAATTCGAGGTGCTCGACCACCTGCTGCGGCGCGCGAGCGCGGACACCGCGCGGGAACGGCTCGCCGGGATCGACCTGGCGAGCCTGGTCGCTGCGATCGAACAGGGCCGGCCGGTCACCACCGGAGACCGGGTCACCGCGAAGGTCCTGCTCGACGAACTGCCGGAGCTGCCGGTGCTCGACGTCGTCGCCGACCGTCTCGGTGCGGGTGATATCGGAACCCGAGCTGCCGCAGTCGAGTTCGCGCTCGAGGGGCTGTATCTGGCGCGGCGCATCGCCAAGCACGACGCCGACGACGGTACCGCGGTGTATTCGGGATGAGCAGGGGCGCGCGGTACGGGCCGTACGACGGTGGTGATCCGCTGGCGGCGCCGGTGGATCTGCGCGACGCACTCGCCGCGATCGGCGACGATGTGCTCGCGGGCAGTTCGCCGCGGCGTGCCCTGCGGGAATTGTTGCGGCGTGGCCACGGCGCTGTGCGTGGCCTGGACCGGCTTGCGGCGCAAGCGAACCGGCGCAAGCGGGAACTGCTCGCGCGGACCAACCTCGACGGGACCCTGCGGGAGGTGCGTGAACTGCTCGACCGTGCGGTGCTCGCCGAACGCAAGGAACTCGCGCGTGCCCTCGACGACGACGCGCGGTTCGCGGAAATGCGGATCGAGGAACTGCCGTCGTCGACCGCGCAGGCCGTGTCGGAACTCGCCGACTACGACTGGCGCAGTCCCGAGGCACGGCAGGACTACGACAAGATCCGCGACCTGCTCGGCAGGGAGGTCCTCGATCAGCGGTTCGCGGGGATGAAGCAGGCGCTCGAAGGCGCCACGGACGAGGATCGGCGCCGGGTCGACGAGATGCTGCAGGACCTGAACAACCTGCTGGACAAGCATTCTCGCGGTGCAGACACACCCGAAGATTTCGAACAGTTCATGGCCGAGCACGGCGACTTCTTCCCGGAGAACCCACAAGACGTGGAGGAACTGCTCGATTCGCTGGCGCAGCGCGCGGCGGCGGCACAACGACTGCGGAACTCGATGACCCAAGAGCAGCGCGACGAACTGGACGCGTTGGCGCAGCAGGCATTCGGGTCGCCGTCACTGATGGAGCAACTGGCCCGCCTCGACGGACACCTCCAGGCCGCGCGACCGGGTGAGGACTGGTCCGGGTCCGAACGGTTCCGCGGCGACCAGGGGATGGGGTTGGGTGAGGCCACCGGGGCGTTGCAGGACATCGCCGAACTCGACGCACTCGCCGAACAGTTGTCGCAACAGTACGCGGGGGCGTCCCTCGACGACATCGACCTGGACACGCTCGCCCGGCAACTCGGCGACGAAGCCGCCGCCGATGCGCGCACCCTCGCCGAGTTGGAAAAGGAACTGCAACGGCAGGGTTTCTTCGATCGGGGTGCGGACGGGCAGTGGCGATTGTCGCCGAAGGCGATGCGGCAACTCGGGCAGACCGCGCTGCGTGACGTGATGAACCGATTGTCGTCGCGGGGCGGGCAACGCGAAACGCGCCGCGCCGGGGCGATGGGCGAACCGACCGGGACGTCGCGTCCGTGGGAGTTCGGCGACACCGAATCCTGGGATGTGGTACGCACACTCACCAATGCGACGTTGCGCGACCCACATCGGATTCCGGTGCGGATGGCAGTCGCCGACGTGGAGATCGTCGAAACCGAACAGCGGACGCAGGCGGCGGTCGCGTTGCTGGTGGACACGTCGTTCTCGATGGTGATGGACGGTCGCTGGGTGCCGATGAAGCGCACTGCGCTGGCCCTGAACCACCTGGTGTCGACAAGGTTTCGTGGGGATGCACTGCAAATGATCGCGTTCGGGCGGCACGCGCGGGTGGTCACCGCGACCGAATTGGCCGGATTGGACGGGGTGTACGAGCAGGGCACCAACCTGCATCACGCGCTGATGCTCGCGGGCAGGCACCTGCGTCGGCATTCGAACGCTCAGCCGGTGGTGCTCGTCGTCACCGACGGGGAACCGACCGCGCACCTCGAACCGGAGGGGTATGCGATGTTCGACTACCCGCCGAGCCGCCGCACCCTGGGATTGACCGTGCGGGAACTCGACCATCTGGCGCGGCTGGGCGCGCAGGTCACCATCTTCCGGCTCGGCGACGATCCCGGGCTGGCCCGGTTCATCGACCAGATGGCCCGCCGGGTCGGCGGCCGCGTCATCGACCCCGACCTCGACGGGCTGGGCGCCGCCGTCGTCGGGGACTACC
>NZ_JBAQXC010000092.1:0-2297 GCF_049299235.1 Rhodococcus sp. (in: high G+C Gram-positive bacteria)
TCGCCGGTCTGTCTGTGCCGCCCGGCACCGGATCGGTGGAGTACCGGCTGACCCCGGCCGGGTTCGCGCAGTTCGTCGACGACTATCGCGCCGAGTTCGGGGACACCGTCGCCGACGAGGTCAGGGCGAGCGACGAGCACGTGTACGTCGTGCGGCAGAGCGGTCCCGGCACGACGACGACCTATCTGTACGACGGCGGGTTCCGGGACTTCGGTGGCTCGTCGTCCCGGTCGTCGTCGGCGGAGACGTTCGATATGTCCGCGATCGATCTGCAGCGCCTCGCGGGGCTGGTTGCGGGCGCGCCCACGACCGCCCGACTCCCGGAGGGCGCCGTCGACCAGATCCGGGTCGACGGGAAGGAACATTCGGTCAGGATCTCGGTCAAAAGCTCCCTCGACCAGCACGGGCACCTCGAGGTGTCGTTCGACGGCACGGTGCTGGCCGTGTTTCCGTACCGCCCCTGATCGGGCACTCGCACCCGGTGTCGTGTGGTGGACCTATCGGTTCGGCGTATCGTCGTATATATCGGTGCGATATAGTTTGCCGTCGTATCACGTCGGTTGTTCTATCGAAAGAGTCGAGGAGGAGACCCGCCTTGCTCGAACTTGCCATTCTCGGGCTTCTCCTCGAATCCCCGATGCACGGTTACGAGCTGCGCAAGAGACTGACCGGATTGCTCGGCGCGTTCCGCGCGTTCTCCTACGGTTCCCTCTATCCGACATTGCGTCGCATGCAGGCGGACGGCCTCATCGAGGAGGACTCCGGAGTGCCCGGCACAGTTCGGCGGGCCCGCCGCGTGTACCAATTGACGGCCGCCGGTCGCGAACGTTTCAGCGAACTGGTGGCCGACACGGGACCGCAGAACTACACCGACGACGGATTCGGCGTACACCTCGCCTTCTTCAGCCGCACCCCCGCCGAAGCGCGGATGCGGATTCTCGAGGGCAGGCGACGCCAGGTCGAGGAGCGCCGGGAAGGGCTCCGCGACGCAATCGGACGGGCAAGCGGCACTCTGGACCGCTACACCCGCCAACTCCACCAGCTCGGTCTCGAATCCAGCGAACGCGAAGTGCGCTGGCTCAACGAACTGATCGCCGCTGAGCAATCGACAGCACCCAGCCAGAAAAAAGGAGAACCCGACCATGGGTGAGAACAACACCACGGAAGCGACGCCCGACAACGCAGTGCGCGTGGCCATTGTGGGCGTGGGGAACTGTGCCTCATCCCTGGTCCAGGGCGTGCAGTACTACCAGGACGCGGACGAGAACTCGACCGTCCCCGGCCTCATGCACGTGAAGTTCGGTTCCTACCACGTGCGCGACGTCAAGTTCGTCGCCGCGTTCGACGTCGACGCCAAGAAGGTCGGCTTCGACCTGTCCGAGGCGATCCTGGCGTCGGAGAACAACACCATCAAGATCGCCGACGTGCCGCCGCTCGACGTACCCGTCCAGCGCGGCCCGACCCTCGACGGCATCGGCAAGTACTACGCGCAGACCATCGAGGTCTCCGACGCCGACCCCGTCGATGTGGTACAGGCTCTGAAGGACGCGCAGGTCGACGTCCTGGTCTCCTACCTGCCGGTGGGCTCCGAAGAGGCCGACAAGTTCTACGCCCAGTGCGCCATCGACGCCGGTGTCGCGTTCGTCAACGCGCTGCCCGTGTTCATCGCGTCCGACCCGGTGTGGGCCGAGAAGTTCCGCGCGGCCGGTGTCCCGATCGTCGGCGACGACATCAAGTCCCAGGTCGGCGCGACCATCACGCACCGCGTGATGGCGAAGCTGTTCGAGGATCGCGGCGTCGTGCTGGACCGCACGTACCAGCTCAACGTCGGCGGCAACATGGACTTCAAGAACATGCTCGAGCGTGAGCGCCTGGAGTCGAAGAAGGTGTCCAAGACACAGGCCGTCACCTCGAATCTCGAAGGCCCGCTGGCCGGCAAGGTGCACGACCGGAACGTTCACATCGGCCCGTCCGATTACGTCGAGTGGCTCGACGACCGCAAGTGGGCGTACGTCCGCCTGGAGGGTCGCGCATTCGGTGACGCCCCGCTGAACCTCGAGTACAAGCTCGAGGTGTGGGACTCGCCGAACTCGGCAGGCATCATCATCGACGCCGTCCGCGCCGCGAAGATCGCGAAGGACCGTGGCCTCGGTGGCCCGATCCTGCCCGCATCCGCGTACCTGATGAAGTCCCCGCCGGTCCAGATGGCGGACGACAAGGCCCGTACCGAACTCGAGGCCTTCATCATCGAGGCGTGAGCCGGGAGTTTCACCACGGCTGTGGCGGTGGGCGAGTCG
>NZ_JBAQXC010000093.1:0-8473 GCF_049299235.1 Rhodococcus sp. (in: high G+C Gram-positive bacteria)
TAGGCGATGATGGCAAGTGAGCTCCTGGTAGGGCAGGGACGTAAGCACTCACTGGCCTACCAGGAGTTCGCCGGTATCCGGCCCGTCACACGCCGATGCTCACCGAGTTTTCAGATGCACACTAAGATTGCCTGGTGACCAGTGCGCCAGAGAACCCGCAGAATCCCGCCGACGCCCTCCCCAAGAGCTGGGACCCCAGCGCTGTCGAGGCCGATCTCTACCAGGGCTGGGTAGATGCCGGGTACTTCCGGGCCGATCCGACGAGCGACAAGCCCGGCTATTCCATCGTGCTGCCGCCACCGAACGTCACCGGCAGCCTGCACATGGGCCACGCCCTCGACCACACCCTGATGGACGCGCTGACTCGCCGCAAACGCATGCAAGGTTTCGAGACGCTGTGGCTGCCCGGCATGGACCACGCCGGCATCGCCACCCAGACCGTCGTGGAGAAGCAACTCGCCGCCGACGGGAAGAAGAAGGAAGACCTCGGCCGCGAGGCGTTCATCGACAAGGTGTGGGACTGGAAACGCGAATCCGGCGGCACCATCGCGGGCCAGATGCGCCGCATCGGCGACGGCGTCGACTGGTCCCGCGACCGCTTCACCATGGACGAGGGCCTGTCCCGCGCCGTGCAGACCATGTTCAAACGCATGTACGACGACGGGCTCATCTACCGCGCCGAACGACTGGTCAACTGGTCGCCGGTGCTGCAAACCGCCATCTCCGACATCGAAGTCAAATTCGAAGAGGTCGACGGCGAACTCGTCTCCCTGCGCTACGGCTCCCTCGACGACGACGAACCGCACGTCGTCGTCGCGACCACCCGCGTGGAGACAATGCTCGGCGACACCGCCGTCGCCGTCCATCCCGACGACGAGCGCTACCGACACCTGGTCGGCACCACGATCTTCCATCCGATCACCGAGCGGCAGATCCCGATCATCGCCGACGACTACGTCGACCCCGCGTTCGGCACCGGCGCCGTGAAGATCACTCCGGCGCACGACCCCAACGACTTCGAGATGGGTCTGCGGCACAGCCTGCCGATGCCGACCATCATGGACAAGGCCGGCAAGATCGCCGACAGCGGAACACGTTTCGACGGAATGGACCGTTTCGAAGCCCGCGTGAAGATCCGTGAAGCGCTCGCCGAGCAGGGGCGCGTCGTCGCCGAGAAACGTCCCTACGTGCACAGCGTCGGGCATTCCGAGCGGTCCGGCGAAACCATCGAGCCGCGCCTGTCGATGCAGTGGTGGGTGAAGGTCGAGACCCTCGCGAAGGCGGCGGGCGACGCGGTCCGCAACGGCGACATGGTGATTCACCCCAAGAGTCAAGAACCGCGCTGGTTCGACTGGATCGACAACATGCACGACTGGTGCATCTCCCGGCAACTGTGGTGGGGCCACCGCATCCCGATCTGGTACGGCCCCGACGGTCAGGTCGAATGCTTCGGCCCCGACGAGACCGCCCCCGACGGCTGGGAGCAGGACCCCGACGTGCTCGACACGTGGTTCTCCTCGGGCCTGTGGCCGTTCTCCACGATGGGCTGGCCCGAGCAGACCGCCGAGCTCGAAAAGTTCTACCCCACCAGCGTTCTCGTCACCGGCTACGACATCCTGTTCTTCTGGGTCGCCCGCATGATGATGTTCGGCACCTACGTGTCCGACGACGAGGGCCTCGGCCCGGTCCCGTTCACCGACCTGTTCCTGCACGGCCTGGTCCGCGACCAGTTCGGCAAGAAGATGTCGAAATCCCGCGGCAACGGCATCGACCCGCTCGACTGGGTCGACCGCTTCGGCGCCGACGCCCTGCGCTTCACCCTCGCGCGCGGCGCGAACCCCGGCAGCGACCTCGCCGTCGGTGAGGACCACGCCCAGTCCTCCCGCAACTTCGCCAACAAACTGTTCAACGCCACGAAGTTCGCGTTGATGAACGGCGCCGTCGTCGCCGAACTGCCCGCGCGCGGGGACCTGACCGACGCCGACCGCTGGATCTTGGACCGGCTCGAGCAGGTCCGCGCCGACGTCGACGCGGCGTTCGAGAAGTTCGAGTTCTCCAAGGCGTGCGAGGCGCTGTACCACTTCGCGTGGGACGAGGTCTGCGACTGGTACCTCGAACTCGCCAAGGTACAGTTCGCCGAGAACGGAGACCGGGCCGCGCACACCCGTGCCGTGCTCGGCACCGTGCTGGATTCGCTGCTGCGCCTGCTGCACCCGGTTATCCCGTTCGTCACCGAGACACTGTGGAAGGTGCTCACCGGCGGTGAATCGCTGGTCGTCGCGTCGTGGCCCGCCGCGAGCGCACAGGCTGCCGACGCCGACGCGGCCCGACGCGTCGAGGACATGCAGAAACTCGTCACCGAGGTGCGCCGCTTCCGCAGCGACCAGGGGCTCAAACCGTCGCAGAAGGTCGCGGCGCGGATCGCCGCGATCGACGCCGCCGACCTCACCGCGCAGGTTGCGGCTGTGCGGTCGCTGGCCCGCCTCACCGACCCCGAGGACGGGTTCGCCGCGACCGCGTCTGTGGAGGTGCGCCTGTCCCGGGCGACCGTCACGGTCGAGCTGGACACCTCCGGCACCATCGACGTCGCCGCCGAGATCGCGCGCCTGCGAAAGGATCTCGCGGTCGCCGAGAAGGAACTGGCCGGCACGTCCGGGAAGCTCGGCAACGAGGCGTTCCTCGCGAAGGCCCCCGCCCCGGTGGTCGAGAAGATCACCGCGCGCAAGCAGATCGCCGAAGAGGAGATCGCCCGCTTCACCGCGCGACTGGCGGAGCTGGGGCAGGCGTGAGCATCGACCAGCCCGGGGGGCCGTCCCCGGTCGACCTCGCGGAGCTGACGCTGGTCGAGGCCGAACTCGACCAGCGCTGGCCCGAGACGAAGATCGAACCGTCACTGACCCGCATCGCCGCGCTCATGGACCTGCTCGGGTCGCCGCAGCACGGCTATCCGGTCATCCACGTCGCCGGCACCAACGGTAAGACGTCGGTGACCCGGATGATCGACGCGCTGCTGACCCGGATGCACCGGCGTACCGGCCGCACCACGAGCCCGCATCTGCAACTGGCCATCGAACGGATCAGTATCGACGGGGTGCCGGTCTCGCCGCGCACCTACGTCGACACTTACCGCGACATCGACCCGTACGTGCGGATGATCGACCAGCAGTCCGAGGCCGCGGGCGGCCCGAAGATGAGCAAGTTCGAGGTCACCACCGCGATGGCGTTCGCCGCGTTCGCCGACGCGCCCGTCGATGTCGCCGTCGTCGAGGTCGGTCTCGGCGGTCGCTGGGACGCCACCAACGTCGTCGACGGTCAGGTCGCGGTGATCACCCCGATCGGCATCGACCACACCGGCTATCTCGGCGACACCCTCACCGAGATCGCGGGGGAGAAGGCCGGGATCATCAAGCCGGCCCGTCCGGACGATCTGGTGCCCCGCGACACCGTCGCGATCATCGCGCAGCAGGAACCGGAAGCGATGGAGGTGCTGCTGCGGCAGGCCGTCGAGTCCGATGCCGCGGTCGCGCGGCAGGGTTCGGAGTTCACGGTGCTGCAACGGCAGATCGCCGTCGGCGGCCAACAGTTGGAGCTGCAGGGGCTCGGCGGCGTGTACAGCGACATCTTCCTGCCGCTGCACGGCGAACATCAGGCGTTCAACGCGTCCTTGGCGCTCGCCGCGGTCGAGGCGTTCTTCGGGGCCGGACCCGACCGGCAACTCGACGTCGACGCTGTGCGTGACGCGTTCGCATCCGTGGTAAACCCGGGCCGGCTCGAACGGGTGCGCAGCGCACCGACGGTGTTCCTCGACGCCGCGCACAACCCGCATGGTGCGAAGGCGCTCGCGGCGGCGCTGGCCGACGAGTTCGACTTCCGCAAGCTCGTCGGTGTGATCTCGGTGATGGCCGACAAGGATGTCCGCGGGCTGCTCGAAGCCCTCGAGCCGGTGTTCGACGAGATCGTCGTCACCCACAACGGGTCGCCGCGTGCCATGAGCGTCGACGACCTCGCCGATCTCGCCGTCGCCCGGTTCGGCGACGAACGTGTGGTGACGGCCGAGACGTTGCCCGATGCGATCGAGACGGCGATCGCCCTCGCCGAGGAGGTCGCCGAACCCGGTGAGGCAGTATCGGGGGCGGGTGTCGTGGTCACCGGATCGGTCGTCACCGCCGGCGCCGCCCGCAGTCTGTTCGGAAAGGATCCAGCGTGAGCAACGACAGCCCGGACGGGCAGGACCCCGGGATCCGGCCGCCCGCGAAGGACCCGTGGAAGGGTTTCCGCGGCGTCATGGCAGGCACGTTGGTGCTCGAGGCGATCGTGGTACTGCTCGTGCTGCCGGTCGTCGCGGCCGTCGGTGGTGGACTCGACGGGTTCTCCCTCGGCTACATCGTGGTGCTGGCGGTGCTGATGTTCCTCGGCGCGGGCGTGCAGGGCCGTTCGTGGGCGATTCCGTTCAACCTGGGTCTGCAGGTGCTGACGCTGCTCGGCTTCTTCATCGACCCGGCGCTCGGTGCGGTGGGCGTGCTGTTCTCGGTGGTCTGGGCATATCTGCTCTACCTGCGCAAGGACATCAAGGAACGGGAGGCGCGGGGTCTGCTCCCGGGGCAGCGCGACTGAACCTTTACGCTGTTCGGCGTGACTGAACGGACACTGGTACTGATCAAGCCCGACGGCGTCGCACGCCGTCATGTCGGAGAGATCCTTTCGCGCATCGAGCGCAAGGGCCTGAGCATCGTGGCGTTGCAACTGCGTACCGCGACCGTCGAGGTTGCCGGAACGCACTACGCCGAACACGAGGGTAAGCCCTTCTACCCGGGGCTGATCGAGTTCATTACCGGTGGTCCGCTGGTCGCGGTGGTGCTCGAAGGCCCACGCGCGATCGCTGCGTTCCGGCAGCTCGCCGGCGGCACCGATCCGGTCGAGAAGGCCGTTCCCGGTTCGATCCGCGGCGACCTCGGTCTGGAGGCAGGGGAGAACCTCGTGCACGGCTCCGACTCGGTCGAGTCCGCCGAGCGCGAGATCGCGCTGTGGTTCCCGGAGCTGGCGGGCGTCTGAGTTCGCGATTGTTTCCGTGTCGACGGCGCCCTTCGGGGCGCCGTTGGCGTATCCGGGCAGTCCTGTGTGGGATACTGGGCGAGGTTGCTCCGCATGAACACGTGCGGAACGGCCGACGACATCACGGATCGATGCCCGACATCGCGGTGGCCGAGAAGCGTAGGAGACTCCTCGCTCGGCGACATGCTGGATGTTCCGGCGCTCGATTCGCGATCAAACCAGGCAACGCTGGGCCGCACGGTGAAAACGGGCACCGGACGATCGAGCGATGCACGACCAGGGATCTCGCGCCCGAGGGGTGCGAGCACACAAGCTGCGCCCCCGCGTGGCCGCGTCACATTGCTTTCTTGTGCGGTGGACGCGCCCGGGGGTCTTAGGAGACTTACGTGGCCGATCAAGTGCCGCAGGACAACAATTCCACCGAAGCCGCAGCGGAGCTGCCCGCGAAGATTCGCGTGCACGCCCTCGCCAAGCTGCTCGGACTGACCAGCAAACAGGTCATTGCGAAGGCCGCCGAGTTCGGGCACGAACTGCGCAGTGCCCACTCGACCCTGCACAGGGATGCCGCCGAGCAGATTCGCGTCGCGCTGAACGCACCACCGGCCGACGAGGGCGCACCCACCGAGGTGGCACCCCAGGTCGAGCCGGAACCACAGGTCGAGCCGGAACCACAGGTCGAGCCGGAAGCCCAGGTCGAACCGGAAGCCCAGGAAGAATCGGCGCCCGAGCCCGCCGCCGCATCCGGAGATCACCTCGTCAGTACTGCGTCCCTGTTCACTTCCCCGGTGCAGGACACACCGCTGTTCGAGGCCCCGCAGTCCGCAGCCCCCGTGGAGCAGCCGGTCGATGTGCCGTTGTTCTTGCAGCCGGAGTCGACGCCTCCCGCCGAGAGCATCCCGCGTCGTCGTCGTGCGCGTCGCGCCGCCGAGGCGCCGGCCGAGCAGGCCGTCGAGTCCGACGACGCTCCTGTCGAGGAGGCGCCCACCGAGGACGTTCCCACGGACACCGCCGACGGTGACGACGATCATCCGCGCCGTCGTCGGCGCGGACGTCGCGGTCGGGGTCGCGGTCGCGGCGAGACCGCCGAAGGCGGAGACGACACCGAGAGCACCGACACCGACAGCGCCGTAGCACGCGAGTCGGAGTCCGCCGAAGTGTCAGAGTCCGCCGAAGTGCCTGAGTCCGCTGCGGAGTCCGGCGAAGCTGTAGAGGCCGACAAAGCGGAGGCCGACGACGCAGCGGAACCCGAGGACGCTGCGGAGTCCGGCGACAACGACGAGCAGGGCGACGGCACCTCGCGCCGTCGCCGTCGTCGCCGTCGCCGCAAGGGCAGCGAGACCGCGGACACCGCCACCGAGGAAGATTCCGTTCCCACCGTCATCCACGAGCGTGAACCGCGCAGCAAGGCCCGTCCTGCGAAGGACGAGGTCCAGGGCATCAGCGGTTCGACGCGGCTGGAAGCGAAGCGACAGCGCCGCCGTGACGGTCGCGAGGCAGGACGCCGCCGCCCGCCGATCCTCACCGAATCCGAGTTCCTCGCCCGCCGCGAATCCGTCGACCGTGTCATGGTCGTGCGTGAGCGCACCGAGGGCACCCATGCCGGCATGACACAGGTCGCGGTGCTCGAGGACGGCATTCTCGTCGAGCATTTCGTCACCAGCGCCAATTCGGCGTCCATGGTGGGCAACATCTACCTGGGCCGCGTGCAGAACGTGCTCCCGTCGATGGAAGCGGCGTTCATCGACATCGGACGCGGTCGCAACGGCGTGCTGTATGCCGGTGAGGTCAACTGGGAAGCGGCTGGACTCGGCGGCAATTCCCGCAAGATCGAGCAGGCACTCAAGCCCGGCGATCAGGTCGTCGTGCAGGTCAGCAAGGACCCGGTCGGGCACAAGGGTGCCCGACTGACCACACAGATCAGCCTCGCGGGCCGCTTCCTGGTGTATGTGCCAGGCGGTTCGTCGACCGGCATCAGCCGCAAGCTCCCGGATACCGAACGCAAGCGTCTCAAGGAGATCCTGCGCGAGATCGTCCCGGCCGAGGCCGGCGTCATCATCCGCACTGCCGCCGAGGGCGTCAGCGAAGAGGAACTGTCGCGCGACGTCACCCGCCTTCAATCGCAGTGGGCCGCGATCGAGGAGCACGCCGCGAAGGTGAAGTCGGACGCGTCCGGCCATCCCAAGACGCTGTACGAAGAGCCGGACCTGCTCGTCAAGGTCGTCCGCGACCTGTTCAACGAGGATTTCTCGAAGCTGGTCATCGAAGGCGACACGTCGTGGCGCACCGTCGAGAACTACATTCGCACCGTGGCGTCGGACCTGCTGCCGCGCGTCGAGCAGTACACCGGTTCGAGCAGCGTCGACGTGTTCGGTGCCTACCGCATCGACGAACAACTCGCCAAGGCACTCGATCGCAAGGTGTGGCTGCCGTCCGGCGGCACACTCGTCATCGACCGCACCGAAGCGATGACCGTCGTGGATGTCAACACCGGCAAGTTCACCGGTGCCGGCGGCAACCTCGAGGAGACGGTCACCCGCAACAATCTCGAAGCGGCCGAGGAAGTCGTGCGGCAGATGCGGTTGCGGGACATCGGCGGCATGATCGTCGTCGACTTCATCGACATGGTGCTCGAATCGAACCGTGACCTGGTGTTGCGCCGCCTCACCGAGGCCCTCGGACGTGACCGCACCCGCCATCAGGTGTCCGAGGTGACCTCACTGGGTCTGGTTCAGATGACCCGCAAGCGGCTCGGAACCGGCCTCGTCGAGGCGTTTTCGACCACCTGTGAGCATTGCCACGGTCGCGGTCTGATCGTCCATTCCGATCCGATCGAATCGAAGCCGGCCGACGAGTCGGGCCGGTCGAAGTCGGAGGGCGGCGGATCGCGGCGCAAACGCAACCGTGATCGTGGGGCAGGCCAGGAGTCGCCGCAGGCACAGCCCGAGCCGGTGGAACCCGCAGCCCATCATCATGTGACGCAGGAAGAGGCGGCGGTGCGCCGGGCGCATCCGGTCGCGCTCGCGATGGCCGCCCACCACGGTGCCGAGTCGAGCATCGACGGTACTCCCGAGAGCATGCCGGATCCCGCGGTGATCGATGCCGGGACGGTTGCCGCAATCGAGGTACCTGATGCGAGCGCAGCCGAGTCGGTCGGTGATATCGAGACAGGAGAGGCTCAGGCGACGCCGGACGAGTCCGCTGCACCGCTGGTAGAGGCGGAGGTTGCGTCGGTGGAGCCTGAAGCGCCGGTGGAGCCTGAAGCGCCGGTGGAGCCTGAAGCGCCGCGTCGGCGCCGTGCCCGCCGGGTGTCCCGCGCGGCCGCCGCGCCGGTCGGGGACAGTGACAGTGCCGGGACCGTCTTCGTCATCCCGACAACGACTGTCGCCGAGGTGCCCACGGCCGAACCGGTACACACCGGTGC
>NZ_JBAQXC010000094.1:0-19510 GCF_049299235.1 Rhodococcus sp. (in: high G+C Gram-positive bacteria)
GATCGGCGGCAGCCGCTCGACGCGACCGCGCGCCTCGGCACGCCGCCCAAGGCTCCGGCCAAGGGCCTGCGGGTTGTCGCGCTCGGTGGTATCGGCGAGATCGGCCGCAACATGACCGTGTTCGAGCACCAGGGCAAGGTCCTGATCGTCGACTGCGGTGTGCTCTTCCCCGAGGATCAGCAGCCCGGCGTCGACCTGATCCTCCCCGACTTCCGGTACATCGAGGACCGGATGGACGACATCGAAGCGGTCGTCCTCACCCACGGTCACGAAGATCACATCGGGGCACTGCCGTTCCTGCTGCGGTTGCGGCCCGACATCCCGGTCGTCGGCTCCAAGTTCACGCTGGCTCTCGTCGCGGCGAAATGCCGTGAACACCGGCAGCGTCCGGTGCTGATCGAGGTCACCGAAGGCGAAAGCACGACGCACGGTCCATTCGAGTGCGAATACTTCGCGGTCAACCACTCGATCCCCGACGCCATCGCCGTCGCGATCCGCACCGACGCCGGTCTCGTCCTGCACACCGGCGACATCAAGCTCGACCAGTTGCCGCTCGACAACCGACTTACCGACCTGGCCGGGTTCTCGCGGCTCGGCGACGAAGGTGTCGACCTGTTCCTCGTCGATTCCACCAACGCCGAAGTGCCGGGCTTCGTCATGCCCGAACGAGAGATCGGCGCGGTGCTCGACGGAGTCATCGGCAAGGCCACCAATCGGGTCATCGTCGCATCGTTCGCCAGCCATGTGCATCGCATCCAGCAGGTCGTCGACGTCGCCGTGCGGTACAACCGGCGCATCGCGTTCGTCGGTCGCTCGATGGTCCGCAACATGCAGATCGCCCAGGACCTCGGGTACCTGCGGGTGCCCGACGGTCTGGTCGTCGACATCGACACCGCCGCGAGCCTGCCGGGAAATCGTCTCGTACTGGTGTCCACGGGATCGCAGGGCGAGCCGCTGTCCGCTCTGTCCCGCATGGCCCGCGGTGAGCATCGGCAGATCAACATTCGCGCCGACGACCTCGTCGTGCTGGCGTCGTCGTTGATCCCGGGCAACGAGAACTCGGTGTTCGCCGTCGTCAACGGTCTCGCCAAACGCGGTGCCACCGTCGTCACCCAGCAGAATGCCAAGGTGCACGTCTCCGGTCACGCATCGGCGGGTGAACTGCTGTACCTGTACAACGCGGTGCGGCCCACCAACGCCATGCCGGTGCACGGCGAATGGCGTCACCTGCGGGCGAACGCGAAGCTCGCCGAGGCCACCGGGGTGCCGCCCGAGCGGATCGTGCTGGCGGAGGACGGCGTCGTCGTCGACATGGTCGACGGTCTCGCCGAGATCGTCGGGCAGGTTCCCGTCGGGCACGTCTACGTCGACGGACTGTCCGTCGGCGACGTCGGCGAATCGACCCTGTCGGACCGGCTCATCCTCGGCGAAGGCGGCTTCATCTCGATCTCCGTCGCCGTCGACGCGGCCACCGGCCGTGCGGTCAGTTCCCCCGAAGTGTCGGGCCGCGGCTTCTCCGACGATCCGTCGGCGCTGTCCGACGCCGCACGACTCGTCGACAAGACCCTCGACGAACTCGCGGCGGAAGGCATCACCGAAACTCATCGGATCGCACAGGCCGTCCGGCGCGTGGTGGGACGCTGGGTGTCGGAGACGTACCGTCGCCGGCCGATGATCGTGCCGACGGTCATCGCGGTGACGTCGCCGGAGTGAAGCCGGCGGCGGCGCGCGTGGACGATACCGGTGTCGGTGTCGGCGTGTACCGTCGGCGCGATGACCCTGGCGAAACGTGAACGCGCAGCATTGATCCGCACGATGTCGGAGGTCGGCCCCGACGCGCCCACGCTGTGCGGGGATTGGACGACCCGGGATCTCGCCGCGCACCTGCTGGTGCGTGAGCGCCGGATCGATTCGATGCCAGGCCTCGTCGTACCACAATTCGCGGACCACACCGAGAAGGTCCGTCGGGCGGCTACCGACCGGCCGTGGGCGTATCTGCTCGCGGACATCGAGTCCGGTCCACCGAAGTGGTCGCCGCTGTTCCTGGTCGACGCGGTCGCGAACGCGGGGGAGATGTTCGTCCACCACGAGGACGTTCGGCGCGCCGTCGCGGGATGGGAACCCCGGACCCTGCCCGCCGACGATCAGGACCACCTGTGGCGGCTGGCCCAGCAGGTCGGTCGCCGCAGCTACCGCGGCAGCGACGTGACCGTCGTCTTCGAACGCTCCAGCGCCGAACACTCGGACACCGAACATCCCAGCGGCTCGCGCGTCACCGTCAGGAAGCGCGGGCCCCGCACGGTCGTGCTGCGCGGAGAACCGGCCGAACTGCTGCTGCACGCGTTCGGTCGCGACCAGGTTCGGCTGGAGACGGACGGCGAGCAGCGCGACATCGACGAACTCGCCGCATCCCAACGCGGCGTGTGACCTGCGAAACCGCAGGCCACGGTCGTGTTTGTGATGCGACCCGCGACTTGATGCCGGTGTTGCGGATGGTTCCGATGGGGTTCGAGCGGCTAACCTGACGGATATGGCAGGAAAGTCGAGCAGTCGCGGATCGTCCACGACCTCCCGGTCGAGGTCGACAGCGCGCGGCTCGACCGGGACCTCCAGCAGGTCCGACAATGCGGGCACGAGTCGGTCCACCGGCGGAACCACCCGGAACGGATCCGCACGAAGCACCGGCGCGAAGAGCAGCGCAACAAAGGCTGGTGCGTCCAAGGGCAGTGCAACCAAGGGCAGTGCAACCAAGGGCAGTGCAACCAAAGGCAGCAATGCGAAGGCGGGTGCCGCGAAGAACGGTACCGCCAAGCGCAGGCCCGCCCCATCGTCCGGGCGCGCCCCAGCACGTCGGCCCGCCGCGTCCACACGTCCCGCCCGTGCTGCCGCAACGTCTGCATCCGGTCGAAGTGGCCCGAGCGTGCTCGACTCCATCGGCCGAGGGATCGGTGCCGGATGGCTCGTGATCGCGCGGGGCCTCGGCGCCACCGTCCGGACGATCGGCAAGGCCGGCGACATCGAGCACGGTCACCGGCGCGACGGCATCGGACTCGGACTGATCGCCCTCGCGGTCGTCGTCGGGGGCAGCGTGTGGTTCGGAGTCGGCGGCCCGGTCGGCAGCTGGATCGAATCGGGGGTCCGCGCGGTCGCGGGCGGTGCCAGCGCTGTGGTGCCCCTCGTCGCCATCGGCATCGCCGTGGTGCTCATGCGCACCGAACCACGACCCGACATCCGTCCCCGACTGATTCTCGGTGGTGTGCTGGTCGGGCTGCCCGCATTGGGCCTGTGGCACATTGCCTCCGGCTCACCGGCCAGCCCCGACGGCCGATCGCAAGGTGCCGGATTCGTCGGTGCCGCAGTGGGCGGACCGCTCACGTCGGGCCTGACCGTGTGGTTGTCGGTGCCGTTGATGGTCCTGGCAGCCGGTTTCGGGATCCTGCTCATCACCGGTATCACCGTGCGTGAACTGCCGGGCCTGTTCCGCGACTACTTCGGGTTGTCCTACCGCGCCGAAGACGAGTACGGCGACTTCGACGAATACGACGATCACGACGAGCTGCCATACGACGATCGCGACCCGACGTTGTTCGACGCGGACGGGTACCCGACCGAGCGTCGCCCACGTCGCCGTCGTACCCCGGCCGAAAACTATCCGACCGACGAGTTCGACGGCAACGCCCGCACCGAGATCCTGCCCCTGTGGGACTCACCCGCGACCACACCGTTCACGGCGCAGTCCGTTCCCGCACCGGAGGCAGAACCAGCACCGGAAGCAGAGCCGGTACCGGAACCACCCAAGCAACGGGCCCGGCCCAAGCCGACGCCGAAACCGACACCACCACCGACGCCGGCGGTCGACGAGGCCGACGAACTCGATGCGATGGCGCCGGACCGGGTCGTCGACGGGGATTACACGCTGCCGTCGGTCGGTTTGCTCCAGAAGGGTGATCCGCCGAAGACCCGGTCGTCGGCGAACGACCAGATGATCGATTCGATCACCGAGGTCCTCGAACAGTTCAAGATCGACGCTGCGGTCACCGGCTTCACCCGCGGTCCGACCGTGACCCGTTACGAGGTGGAGCTCGGTCCGGGCGTCAAGGTCGAGAAGATCACGGCGCTGGCGCGCAACATCGCGTACGCCGTCGCGACGGACAACGTGCGCCTGCTCGCACCGATCCCGGGCAAGTCCGCGGTTGGGATCGAGGTACCCAACTCCGATCGCGAAATGGTTCGTCTGGCCGACGTGCTCGCCGCCCCGAGTATCCGGAAGGACCGGCATCCGCTGGTGATCGGTCTCGGCAAGGACATCGAGGGCGACTTCGTCCACGCCAACCTCGCGAAGATGCCGCATCTGCTCGTCGCGGGTTCCACCGGTTCCGGCAAGTCCAGCTTCGTCAACTCGATGCTGGTGTCGCTGCTGATCCGGGCGACACCCGAGGACGTGCGGATGATCCTCATCGACCCGAAGATGGTCGAGCTGACACCGTACGAGGGCATCCCGCACCTCGTCACGCCGATCATCACGCAGCCGAAGAAGGCCGCGGCGGCGCTGGCATGGCTCGTCGAGGAGATGGAGCAGCGTTACCAGGACATGCAGGCCAACCGGGTGCGGCACATCGACGATTTCAACACCAAGGTGCGGTCGGGAGAAATCACCGCGCCGCTCGGCAGCGAACGCGTGTACCGGCCGTATCCGTACATCCTGGCGATCGTCGACGAACTCGCCGACCTGATGATGACCGCACCCCGCGAGGTCGAGGAATCGATCGTGCGGATCACGCAGAAGGCCCGCGCCGCCGGTATCCATCTGGTGCTGGCCACCCAGCGTCCCTCCGTCGACGTCGTCACGGGACTGATCAAGACGAACGTACCGTCACGGCTGGCGTTCGCTACCTCGTCGCTCACCGACTCGCGCGTCATCCTCGACCAGCCGGGAGCCGAGAAACTCATCGGCATGGGCGACGGCCTGTTCCTGCCGATGGGAGCCGGCAAACCCCAACGCATGCAGGGCGCGTTCATCACCGACGAAGAGATCGCGGCGGTCGTCGACTTCACCAAGAACCAGGCCGAACCCGAGTACACCGAGGGTGTCACCGCGCAGAAGGCGGGGGAGAAGAAGGACGTCGATCCCGACATCGGCGACGACCTCGACGTGTTTCTCCAGGCCGTGGAACTGGTGGTGTCGAGCCAGTTCGGTTCCACCTCGATGCTGCAGCGGAAGTTGCGTGTCGGTTTCGCGAAGGCCGGACGGCTCATGGACCTGATGGAGACCCGCGGCGTGGTGGGCCCGAGCGAAGGGTCGAAGGCCCGCGAAGTCCTGGTCAAGCCGGACGAACTCGACGGTCTGCTGTACTCGATTCGTGGCGGGGGCGGCGATGACGGGACCTCTGACCAGGGCTGACGCGTTCTTCGTTCCTCGATGTGGTTGAATGGATCTCGTTGTGGAGGGGAGTATCCCCATCGCCTGCGACAGTTCCGTCAGCACGTACGGCAGCGTTGCCGTACCGGGATTGTCGGTCTGCGCTCACGCAGGCGGGAGAGACCTCCGGTGCCCTGTTAGGCCTACCGGAGGAACTCGACGCTCATGCACGTGACCCCCTTGGTTTGGTTCGTCACCATCGCGGTGATCGCCGCGCTGTTCATTTTCGACTTCTACTCACACGTCCGTAAACCCCACGCACCGACACTGCGTGAATCCGGGTTCTGGTCCGCGGTGTTCATCGGGATCGCGATCCTGTTCGGCGTCGTCGTGTTCCTGATCTGGGGGCCGCAGTACGGCGGCGAGTACTTCGCCGGATACGTCACCGAGAAGGCCCTGTCGGTCGACAACCTCTTCGTGTTCGTGGTGATCATGGCGACCTTCGCGATCCCCCGCGAATACCAGCAGAAGGTGCTGACCATCGGCATCGTCCTCGCGCTGGCGATGCGCGGCGCGTTCATCGCGGTCGGTGCCGCCGCGATCAACGCCTACAGCTGGATCTTCTACCTGTTCGGCGTCTTCCTGCTGTACACCGCGGTCAAGCTGATCATCGACCACAACAAGGACGAGGACACCAAGCCGGACGAGGGCCGGATCGTGAAGCTCGTGCGCAGGGTCGTGCCCACCACGGACCACTACGACGGCGACCGGTTGATCACCCGCATCGACGGCAAGCGCATGATCACCCCGCTCATGCTCGCGCTCCTCGCCATCGGATTCGCCGACATCCTGTTCGCGCTCGACTCGATCCCTGCGATCTACGGCCTGACCCAGGAGCCGTACCTGGTGTTCACCGCCAACGCGTTCGCCCTGATGGGCCTGCGCCAGCTCTTCTTCCTCATCGGTGGCCTGCTGGACCGCCTCGTGTACCTCTCGTACGGACTGTCGATCATCCTCGCGTTCATCGGCGTCAAGCTCGTCCTGCACGCATTGCACGAGAACACGCTTCCGTTCGTCAACGGTGGCGAACACGTGGCGGTCCCGGAGATCTCCACCGTGACGTCGCTGGTGGTGATCGTCGGTGTGCTGGTCGTGACAACCGTGTTGAGCCTGCTCAAGAACCGCAGCGATGCCAAGCGTGCCGAAGCTGCCGAGCGTGCCGACAGCGACGACGTGCGGTGACCGTCAGGTGTTGAACACGCCCATCACCGGCTGCCACGCGGTGATGCGGACGGCGTCGACGAGGCTGCGTTGCGCGAACGGGTCCTGGCCCATCAGTTCGTGTGCGGCGGCCTCGTCGGCGACGTCGACGAGGATCAGGGCGCCCGAACCGTCCACCCACGGGCCCGTCGCCCGGACCGTTCCGGCATCGACGAGACCGCTCAGCCAGCCGCGATGCGCGGGGCGATGCTCGTCGCGCGCGGCGACGGTGGCTTCGCTATAGCTGTATTCGACGGCGAACAGGGCCATGTGTCCTCACTTCGTGTTCGACGGGTGTCGTCCGGATCCGCTCACAACGTCAGGAGCATCCGCGTATTGCCGAGTGTGTTGGGTTTGACGTAGCTCAGGTCCAGGAACTCGGCGACGCCGGTATCGTACGACCGGCACATCTCGGCATACACCTCGGCCGTGACCGGTGTGCCCTCGATCTCGGCAAAGCCGTGGCGGGCGAAGAAGTCCACCTCGAAGGTGAGGACGAACAGCCGATCGAGTTCGAGTTCCCGCGCGACCTCGACGAGCTTGGCCACCAGTAGGTGCCCGGCGCCGCGCCCCTTGACTCGTGGATCCACCGCAACCGTGCGGACCTCACCCAGATCCGACCACAGCACATGCAGTGCACCGCAGCCGATGATGTCGCCGCGGCTCTCGGCCACCCAGAATTCTTGCACCGCCTCGTACAGCGTGACGAGGTTCTTCTCGAGCAGGATGCGACCGGAGTAGATGTCGATCAGTCGCTTGATCTCCGGCACGTCCGAGGTTCGGGCCCGGCGTACGACGATCCGGCCGTCGGACTCGGTGTCGGGCAGCGGGGAAGTCATGCGGTGAACAGTAGCGGGTGCCGGGAACGATATTGTGGGGCACGTGCCGGTCGGATCGTGGTGTTCACCCCAGCTGCCGGGGTATCCGCGTTCACCGGTTCGGCCTGTGCCGACGTCCGGTACTTCACCACGCATCCGGAGGTCCGCATGAGCACGCACCATCCCCATGTCGACGCCGGGGCGGGAGGCGGCGCGGCTCCTGGACCGAACGCGGGCGCCGCGCACGGTGCGGTTCCGTTGTGGAACATCGCGAACATCCTCACCATGCTGCGGATCGCGCTCGTGCCGGTCTTCCTCGTTCTGTTGTTCGTCGGCGACGGTCACGATCCGCGGTGGCGCATCGCAGCCACCGCGGTGTTCGCGATCGCCGCGATCACCGACCGCATCGACGGCCAGATCGCCCGGCGCCGGGGTCTGGTCACGGACTTCGGCAAGCTGGCCGATCCGATCGCGGACAAGGCGCTGATCGGCGCCGCCCTCGTCGGCTTGTCCGTCCTCGGTGATCTGTCCTGGTGGGTGACCGGGATCATCGCCGCGCGGGAACTCGGCATCACCGCACTGCGCTTCGCCGTGTTGCGGCACGCGGTGATTCCGGCCAGTCGCGGCGGCAAGGCGAAGACACTCGTGCAAACACTGGCGATCGGGGTCTACCTGCTGCCGCTGCCGGATGCGGTGATGCCCATCGCGGTCGCATTGATGGCGGTGGCGGTTCTGCTGACCGTCGG
Organism: Rhodococcus sp. (in: high G+C Gram-positive bacteria); assembly: GCF_049299235.1. GTDB lineage: Bacteria > Actinomycetota > Actinomycetes > Mycobacteriales > Mycobacteriaceae > Rhodococcus. The sequence goes on from NZ_JBAQXC010000094.1 coordinate 8,184, forward strand.
TACCGGCATCGACTATGTCGTCCAGGCAGCGCGGTTGCGGACCGGGGTGCGACTGGAATCGCGGCATCACAGCGAACCTGGCATCACAGGGCCGACGAGCACGGACCCGAAGCCCAGATGACCTCAGCATTCGATCCACTTGTCTCGGCGACCCGGGCCGCCGAACTCGTCGACGCCCTCACCCGACGTCGGCAGACCGTCGCCACCGCCGAATCGCTCACCGCGGGTCTGCTGTCGGCGACGATCGCGGGGGTTCCGGGCGCGAGCCGGGTGCTCCGCGGTGGCCTCGTCGTGTATGCCACCGACCTGAAGTCGTCACTCGCCGGTGCCGACGCCGATCGCCTCGGACGGGACGGGCCGGTGTCCGCGTGGGCGGCGGCGGCGCTTGCCGAAGGAGCCGCATCCCGTTGCGGCGCGGATTGGGGCATCGGCCTGACCGGGGTCGCCGGCCCGGACGACCAGGACGGACATCCACCGGGGACCGTGTTCCTCGGAGTGCGCGGCCCGGACGGAACCGCGGTGACCTGCCCGGTGGTACACGGCGACCGGTGGTCGATTCGGATCGGCGCGGTCACCGCAGCCGTGTCGGGGCTACTCGCGCGTTTGGCGGCGGACACGGCGTTGTAGTGTCTGCTCACCGCGGTTCCGGTGCTCGATGTCGTGACCTCGGGAACCGGGCAGCGTGTTCGAACGTTGTTCCGGAACAAGCATGACGGACGAAGGAGGACACGATGGCACTGTTGTTGCGTGAGGCAATCGGTGACAGCCTTCGGCGCACTCGTGTGTCGCAGAGCCGCACACTGCGTGAGGTGTCCAGCAGCGCGCGGGTCAGCCTCGGCTACCTGTCGGAGGTCGAACGCGGACGTAAGGAAGCGTCCAGTGAGCTCCTCGCGGCAATCTGCGATGCGCTCGAGGTGCCGCTGTGCGATGTCCTGTTCGACGTCAGCGAGTCGCTGGCCGTCGCGGCACCGCATCGCGGCACGGGCGCAGCTGCTGCGGCAACCCTCGATCCCGGCGTGGCCGTGCGCGGCGCTGTCGGCGATCCGGCCGCGCGAATTGCGCAGGACACCCGCGTGGTGATTCCCGCACCTGCGGCGCGTGCGCTGGCGGCCGCCTAACATGGGTCACGTCCGCAGCGGCTTTCCGGATGCGGACGAAAGGGACAGGCTTTGTCGGGTCACCACCGGGGGGTGGCCCGGGCACGACAGGTGGGACCGCCCGACGAACGGTGAAGCCGGGGCGGTCCGAGCCGGTGCGCGACGGCCGCGCATCGGGTCGCGTTCGGCGCGGCGTACCAGATGGAGGCAGGATCACACCCATGGCTAATCCGTTCGTCAAGGGTTGGAAGTACCTCATGGCGCTTTTCAACTCCAAGATCGATGAGAAGGCCGATCCCAAGGTCCAGATTCAGCAGGCGATCGAGGACGCCCAGCGTCAGCACCAAGCACTGTCCCAGCAGGCAGCATCCGTCATCGGCAATCAGCGGCAGCTCGAGATGAAGCTCAACCGTCAGTTGGACGAGGTCGAGAAGCTCAACGCCAGCGCGCGCCAGGCCGTCCTCATGGCCGACCAGGCCGGGGCCGCGGGCGATACCGAGAAGGCCATCCAGTACACGAATGCCGCCGAGGCGTTCGCGGCCCAGCTCGTGACGGCCGAGCAGTCCGTCGAGGATCTCAAGGTGCTGCACGACCAGTCGCTGCAGGCCGCGGCCCAGGCGAAGAAGGCCGTGGAGCAGAATGCGATGGCGCTGCAGCAGAAGGTCGCCGAGCGCACCAAGCTGCTGAGCCAGCTCGAGCAGGCCAAGATGCAGGAGCGTGTCAGCGAGTCGCTGCGCTCGATGGACTCGACCCTGTCGGCGCCCGGCACCACGCCCAGCCTCGATGCGGTACGCGAGAAGATCGAGCGGCGCTATGCCGACGCACTCGGCTCGGCCGAGCTCGCGCAGAATTCGGTGCAGGGCCGGATGCTCGAAGTCCAGCAGGCCACCGTCCAGATGGCCGGTCACAGCCGTCTCGAGCAGATCCGCGCGTCGATGAAGGGTGACGCCCTGCCCGGTGGGGCAGCGGGTGCGCCCGCCGTCAACACCGCCAAGGAACCGCCGGCCGCGGGCGCCGCGGGAACGCAGTAGCCGACCGCGACACGTGATCGTCAGATGAGCACACCGGGAGACGGTCGGTTCGGGAACCTTCCCGTTCCGGCCGTCGCCGCGTTCAGAGACGTCGCCGACGGTGTCGTCGACGCCACACGGCGCTGGCGTGACCCCTCCGCCCGATTGCGGCGGAAGAAGCGGCGGGCACGTCGCCGCGCAAAGATCTTCGGTGCCGCATCCGGCATGTGGGGCGTCGGCACTGCGACGCTCGTCGTCGCGTCCGCACCGGACTGGACGGTCGTCGCGACCGGTGGCACCACCGCTGCGCTCGCGGTCCCCGCAGTCCTTGCCGTCCGCAGGATGCGTCGTCTCGACGCAGTACCCGTTCCACCTGCTCCGCCGCGCCGTCGGGCGCTGCCACCGGAGGGTTCGGTCGCACGGGCACCGATGGCGCGACTGGCCAGCAACGAGCAGAGCCTCTCTCACCTGCTCGGTGTTCTCGCCCGGTCCGAGGCGGTCGTCACCGAGGATCTCGACGAGATCGGCGACGCGGCACGAGCGGCGTCGTCGGCGCTCGAAGCGGTCGCGGTCGACGTCGTTGCCTTGGAGTCGGCTGCGCGGGGGAGCGCTGCGGCCGGGGCTCAACTCGGACCGGCTCTCGCGGCGGCCGGGGACCGTCTCGATACCGGTGTCGATCAGTTCGAGGAGTTGGTGGCGGCAGCCGCACGGTTTGCCGGGGCACCGGAGGGCAGCCGGCCCATGACCGTGCTCGAACAACAGCGGGCCGAGTTGATCTCCGCCTCCGATCGGCTCGAAGGCTGGGCGCAGTCGTGGCAGGACATGGACCGGATCCAGCAGCGATACCGTTCCTGAGCAGCCACGGACCGTCGCTACCGAAGTCCCGGGCGGGGGTCTTCCGTGTCCGCAGCATGGCACAGTAGTGCGCGAATGTGCCGACAACAGGCCTGTCCCTGACGCTGCTGCGCCGTCATACCCCGTGGACGCGCTCTAATCGTCGACACCGCGCGCCGCGAGGGCTTCACCCATCGCGTCGGCGGACCGTAGCGCTCCCACGACCACCGGCACGACCAGAGCGCGCAACGAGAAGCCCAGGCCACGGGCCTTGCGAGCATCGCTCACCTGCGCGACGAGTTCGCCGAGCAGGGGGATGCACCGGATCGTCATGACCAGCACCAGACCCACCCGTTCCGGGTTCACGCCGCCCCTGCGAAACGGTCCCAGTCCCGCGATGATCGCGTCGAGCATGTCCGTCACCCGGGTCGTGAGAGTGACCAGCGCCGCGAGCGCGACCGCGAGTAGCAGTGCCCCGCACACCACCACCGCACGTTCCCAACCCGCCACCACGAGTTGGAACACGCCGATGAACGCGAGCATCCACAGCAACGGACGCAACTGGACGACGGCGAGCCGGATCGGGATGCGCGCTGCGGCATAGAGTCCCACGACGACGGCCGCGCACGGCAGCACCTGCCACGGCCGGTCGATCCACAGCGTCAGCGCGACGATCGCCGCCGCCATGACCAGCAGCTTCGGACCTGCGGGAACACGATGCAAGGGCGTGTCGGCCGGGTGGTAGAGACCGAGCGTCGTCATCGGACGAGTGTGCGGTAGAAGTCGACGGCGGGGCCGGGCGCATCGTCGGCGACGATCCGGCCGCCGTCGACGACGAGTACCCGGTCGAAGTCGGCGAGCAGATCGAGCTGGTGGGTCACGACGATCAACTGTTGATCGAGGTGCGCGAACGTGCGCGAGATGAGCCGCGCGTTGCGCAGGTCGAGCAGGGTGGTCGGTTCGTCGGCGACGAGTACCTGCGGGTCGGTGACCATGATCGCGGCCAGTGCCAGCAACTGCTTCTGCCCACCGGACAGGAGATGGCTGGGATGGTCGTGGTGCCCACCGAGCCCGAAATCGTCGAGGACCCGCCGAACCCGCTCGGTGCGTTCGGTCTTGTCCAGTCCGCTGCGGCGCAACGAGAAGTCCACGTCCTCGGCGACGGTCGGCATGACGATCTGATGATCGGGATCGGTGAACACGAAGCCGACACGTCGTCGCACGTCACGACCCTTGCGGGCGGTGTCGAGTCCGTCGACGGTGACGCTCCCGGAGGTCGGCACGACAAGACCGTTGATCATGCGGGCCAGTGTCGATTTTCCGCTTCCGTTGGCACCGACGATGCCGATCCGCCGCTCGGTGAGGGTCACGTCGATATCGGCCAGCACCACCCGCTCGCCGTACGCGTGCCGGACGGACGCAAACCGGATCTCACTCATCGGCGGTCGGTCAGTGGGCGAGGTCGCCGGCGGGCTTCGGTGCCACCGGAGCGGAGATCAGTCCCGGATACGCGCGGTGCACCTGCGCGGCGACCACGGCCGCGACGACCGCCTTGATCAGGTCACCGGGAAGGAACGGCAGGTTCCCGGCCACGGCCGCGGCGAACGACATCTCGCCGCGCAGCATCATTCCGACGAGACCGAAGGTGTACAGCACGACGATGCCGCCGAGCACATTTGCCGCGACACCGGGAAGCACCCGGTAGTGGGGCAGCATCTTCGCGGTCAGCCAGCCTATGACGGCGACGGCGGGGAGCCAGCCGATCAGGAACCCGGCAGTGGGGGATGCGAGGGAGGTGAGTGTCGTGCGGCCACCGGCGAGAACGGGCAGTGCGAGTCCGAGCACGATCACCGTGGCGACGGACAGCACGCCCTTGCGTGCACCGAGTACGGCGCCGGCCAGCATCACTCCCAGCGACTGCAGGGTGATCGGCACACCCGACGAGCCGAGCGTGATCGAGCCGGGCAGACCCAGCGCGATGATCAGGGCGGCGAACACAGCGATCTGCGCCAGGTCGCGGGCGGGTATGCGGCGGGTCGACGACACGGATTCTCAGCCTTCTTCACAAGGGTCGGAACCCGTCGAGCCTATGTGTACTGCGCGTGCCGCGCGTCACCGCCCCGTCCCCGGCACGACCCCGATCCGTCGGGAACAAGGCTGGGGGTATCCACCCATCTTTCCCTGATTTGTGGTGTGACCAGGTGTTTTTCTCTGTCGTTGCTGTCAGGATCGGGGACGTACACGAGAATGGGCAACTGAGACGGGAGTACGCGATGTTCTGGAAAATTGTGGGTGTGGTAGCGCTGGCATGGGTCGCGTTGGCGTTGATCGGCGCCCTGTTCGAGCACCTGTTCGGGATTTTGGTGGTGAGCGCGATCATCTTCGGCGGATACCTGCTGTACAAGGCGATCTCGAGCGGCAAGCACGACGACATCATGAAGGTCTGACCGGCGAGGTCCGATGGTCACCGGTGCAGCAACTGGGCGAGCAGTCGGCGCCCCTGCCCGAGCGAGACGTCGGGAAGGTACGCGTGACCGACCGCGACACCGATCGCGGGCAGCGCCGCGGGGTCCGGGAAGACCATGTAGACGGGCCGGTACTCCGGCTGGAACTTGGATTTGAACGCGAGCAGCGACCGGAACCCGTACACCGGTTCGAGCGTGCGGCCGAGCACTTCCAGCATGGCGTCGAGCGCGGTGCGGTCCACCGTGTCGGGTCGGTCGGCGGCGGCCAGGGGCGCACCCGACAGGCTCAGGTAGTCGAGGCCCTGTTCCTGGGCGGACAACGCGGCCGATGCGATGAGGAACTCCATCGACGGCCGGAATCCGTCGGAGCGGCGCCGCATGAAGTCGAGGGTCAGCGCGACGACGACGCCATCGCGGTAGACGGGCATCCAGGAGGTGACCCCGTGGACGTGCCGGTCGGCGTCGATCGCGAGCAACAGCCGAATCTCCGGATCGCGGAGTTCGTCGAGCCCGCCGAGCGTGAAACCCATCTCGGGCAGACCCTTGTCGGCGACCCATTCCTCCGAGATCGCGACGATCTGCTCGACGACAGCGATCGGGGCGTCGTGCACGCTGGTCCATTCGGCGACGATGCCGTCCTTGCGGGCACGATTGAGGGCGGTGCGCACGTCCTGGAATTTCTTGCCGGAGAAGGCGAGTCCGTCGAGGGGGATCACGGTTTCCTCGGCGACCTGCAGGCAGGTCCACCCGTGCTCGCGGGCGATCGCCGCGGTCGGTTCACCGACCGAGTACAGGCACGGCGTCCAGCCGTTTCCGGTGCAGTACGCGGCGAACTCGTCGATCGCAGCGAGCAGGGTGTCGCGGTCGCCGATCGGATCGCCGGTGGTGAGCGCGACACCGGAATGCACCCGGTACGCGACGGCGTGCCTGCCGTCGGAGGAGAACCAGTAGTGGTTGCCGTCCCACGTGGCCATCCACGACAGGGACGATCCACCGGGCGAATGCAACAGTGCACGGACCCGCTGCCGGGCGTCGGCGTCGAAGCCGAGCGCCGGAACCCGGAAGCTGCGCAGCATCAGCACGCAGAACACCGCCCACACCAGCACACCGGTCCACTCGAACAGCAGCGTCGCCGCCGAGGTGAGCGGCAGGACCGGAGGCTCGAACAACTGGAGATACACCGGGGGAATCAACCGTCGCGGCATGTCCCGCAGCAGGGTCCACATGCCCGGATCGCGGTCGAAACCGTCGGAGAGCAGCGAGCCGACGCCGACGTAGACGAGCGTGGCCACGGCGAGCGCACACAGGGTTCCCAGCCACACCGGGCCATACGTGCCCTTCGGTGCCCGCACGTCGAACAGGCGCCGGGCGGCGAGCAGCACGATCAGGATCGCGACGAGGGCCAGCAGCGGGGCGAGTTCCATGAATACCGAACTGTGCCGGTGCTGCCCGTACAGCAAGGACCGGGTTTCGTCCTGCTCGGTGGCCTCGGCGACCAGGCTCGCCGCGGCGATCCCGATCAGTGCGATGTGCGCCCACACCGACAGCAGCCAACCGGCGTGTCGTCCCCGGCGCAGGCCTTCCGCTGACACCAACAACACGATCGACGGCATCAGATTCATCACCAGCGGACCGAGCCCGGACAGCCGGAGCGCCTGCTGACCTTTGCGGCATTCGTCGTGCAGCGCCGGGTCCGCGCACACGTCCACCAGTTCACGCGCGGAATAGGGCACCTGATCGAACAGCATCCGCAGTGCCGAGAGCGGGCCGATGGCGTGCGGCGAGAACGCCGCGAGCACCGGCCCGAGCACACTCGCGGTGACCACCAGCGCGATCAGCGTGCGCTGCTCGCGGACGGTGCCGCCGAGCGCCGGGCCGCGCGCCGACCGTCCGCACAACCACGGCCCCAGCAGCACCCCGACGACGGCCGCACACAGGCGTGTCACATCCTGCAGGTGCCCGGCGAACAGGGCCGCAGTCACCAGGAACACCAGCACCAGTGTCCGGATCCGGCGCCGCCACAGGGTGTCCATCACCGACGTTGCCGCCAGCAGTGTGCCCAGCACCCACGGGAGGGGGTCCTCGATGACATGCCCGTGCAGTTCGATACCCCAGGTATTGGGCACGGTCGACGCGAGCGAAGCCACCAGCAGCGCCAGCGCGGCGCCGGCGCCCTGCGTCACCACCGCGGCCACAGCGAACCGTCGGGTTCCGATCCGGTGTTCCACCGGGACGGCAACAGCCAGGATCGCGACCGTCGCCAAGACGTACTCGACGATGCCGGACGCGAACAAGCCCGACGACACGAGCACCCACACATGGCCGTCGCCGAAGCTTCGCGTGCCCGTCGATACCCACGAGGCGAGGTCGGCGGACGGTCCGTGGAGGACCGAACCGGTGGCGAGGCCCAGTACCCACAGCGCCGCGAGCAACACGAGCGACACCGGCGCCCGGCGCAGCGCGCCGAGCACACGCTGCGCGGTCACGAGGTGAGACCCAGGCGGTGACTCAGCCACGGAAGTTCCTCCTCCAGAGCGGCGGACCACAGCTTGAAGGTGTGTCCGCCGGGCAGTTCGGTCAAGTGAACATCCATACCGGCCGCGCGTGCGGTGTCGGTGAGTTGTTCGATACCGGCACGGTATTCGTGATCGTCGAGCCCGACGACGAACGCGCCGGCGCTGTCGGGAAAACGGTTGTGGGCGAGCAGATCGGCGGGATTGTTGCGGGCGTATGCCGCGGCGTCGCCGCCGAACGCCTCGTGCACGGTGCGGTCACGGTCTCCGAGGGTGGGTTCGGCTTGCCCGGAGATGTCGAGAAATGTCGGATACACATCGGACCGGAGCGTCGCCAACTGCAGCGCGCACGTCCCGCCGTAGGACAGACCACCGATCGCCCACGCACGCGGATCCGGGTCGACGTGGAGGTTCTGCTTCACCCACGCGGGCACGTCGTCGGTGAGATAGGAGGCGGCGTTGCCCAGCCGGGAATCCATGCACAGTGGGTTGGCGAACTGGCCACCGGTCCCGTCCGCGACCACGACCACCGGGGCGAGTCCGTCGTGGTCCGCGGCGAATGCGTCCATCGTCTGGGTCAGCCGACCGCCGATCAGCCAATCGTCGGGACTGCCCGGTTGCCCGGCCAGTAGAACGAGGACCGGAAGTTCGGGCCGCGGATCGGTGAAATAGGCAGGGGGGAGATATATTCGCGCGTCCCGCGCGGGGAAACCGGAGGTCGTCGCTGGGATCGGCGTCGAGATCACGGCGCCGGTCGCAGGCATGCCGGGCGGCGGCGACCACTGCGAGGACAGCGGGGTCCCGGTGACGGTGGTCGCGGTGCGTGTCTGTGCGTCGGCGAGCGAGACGGTTCGGAAGTCGGACATGCCCAGCGCGGACCGCACCGTCGGATAGGCGTCGAAGGAGAGATTGATCTGCCCTGCCGCGGCGACGACGACGAGTCCGGCAGCGACGGTGAGTCCCACCGCGGCCGGGACCCTCCGGCGATCGCGATGCCGGAACGGCCACCGCAGAACCAGCAGCGCGATCGCCAGGACCGCGGTCGCGGACCACCAGTACACGGCGTGCGGCAACGGATCCGGGAACGGCCGCCACACTCGCTCGACGAGGACAGCGGCGATGCCGGTCAGCGCCACGGTCGCCGCGATCGCAGCGGGAATACCGAACATCGCCCAGCGCCGGTTCCGGTGAGCCACGAGCACCGCGATTCCGAGGACGGTCAGGCACCAGAACGTCACGGCGGCAGCAGTGGAGATCAGGCGTACGCCGAGGATCGTATCGGCGACACCGGACCAGGACATGAGCACAAGTGTGCGCGAGCACTCCCGCGCGGAGCCGCCATCGCAGATAGTGGAGGTATGGAAGCGATACCGGAAGACTGGGAACGCGGGTTGGTGATCGCGGCGCACCCCGACGACATCGAGTACGGTGCGGCCGCCGCGGTCGCGCGATGGACCGGCCAAGGTAAGGACATCCGCTATACGTTGGCCACCAGCGGTGAGGCGGGTATCGCGGGTCTGCCTCCGTCGGAATGCGGGCCGCTACGCGAAGCGGAAGAACGTGAGTCGGCGCGGATCGTCGGTGTCGAGCACGTCGAGTTCCTCGGGCACCGCGACGGCACGCTCGTCGCCGGACCCGAACTGCGCCGCGACATCGCCGCGGCGATCCGGCGGAACCGCCCGCACCTGGTGGTCACCGGTAATTTCGGGCTCACCTGGTTCCCCGGATTCCTCAACAGCGCCGACCACCGGGCGCTCGGTGTCAGCGTGCTCGACGCGGTCGCCGACGCCGCCAACGAGTGGATCTTCCCGGAGTTGACCGAGCAGGGACTCGAACCGTGGCCGGGGGTGCGGTGGGTCGCGGTCAACACCACCGCACCCACCCACGCGGTGGACGTCACCGACACCGTCGAGATCGCGGTCGCATCGTTGTCCGCGCACCGCCGATATCTCGAGGCGCTCAGCGATGCGCCCGTCGAGGAGCAGGCCCGGGCGCAGGTGACCCGCGCATCGGGTCCGCTGCCGGGATTCGGTGCCGCCCACGCCGCCGGGTTCGAGTTGTACACGTTCGCCGGCGCGGCACCGGAATAGGTCGCTCAACCGGACGCGGAGGGAGACGACAACATTGCTGGAGAGGACAACGCCGGACACGACAACGCCGGACACGACAATGCCGGACACGGCGGTCGGGCCGGTCCAGGACCATCTGGATCGGCAGGATCCGGGTGGTGTGCTGGGCGTGTATCTCTACGGTTCGGCAACAACCGGCGGATTGCGTCACGACAGCGACATCGACCTGTTGGTGGTCACCCGCCGGTCGCTCACCGGTGGGGAACGAGCGGCGCTGGTCTCGGTGCTGCTCACACATTCCGGGTGGTCGGGACATGCCGCCGATTTCCCCGAGGTGGCGCACAGGCGGCCGATCGAGTTGACCGGCATCGTCGCCGACGACTGGACCGGTCACGCGTCGACGGTGGTCGCACTGGCGCATTCGCTCGCCGAACACGCTCTGCTGGAGGGGACGCGCTGAGCCAGGTAGGTGGTCGACTGCCCGCGCCGACCGGGACCGAACGGGCGGCGCTCACAACGTTGACGACGGCACGAAAACTCGGCCGGCGCCGGGCACCGCGTCGATGTCGACGGGCAGTGGTCCGATGCGCTCGCCGTCGGCATAGGCGGTGATACCAGGGCAGTCGAGTCGCACCGACCGCGCCCGGAACACGGACACTTCGTCGAGGTCGACATGGGTGCCGCGGTAGACCGTCGGAAACAGGCGCAGCAGCCGGGACCGGTTCGCCGACGTCACCACGACCACGTCGAGCAGGCCGTCGTCGAGTCGAGCATCTGGTGCGATGCGCATCCCGCCGCCGTAGGTCGACGCATTGCCCACCGACACCATTGTTGCTTCGGTGTCGAAGGTGTTGCCGTCCAAGGTGATCCGAAAGGGGAGTAGGCGTAGGTTGGCAAGCTCGGCGATCGTCGCCAGGTTGTAGCGCAGGTGCCCGCGCGGCCACCGCATCCGATTCGCGCGGTCGGTGACCAGGGAATCGAACCCGCTGGCCAGGACCGTGCCGAACCACCGCGGTCGCAGACCCGTCGGGGTCGCGCGACCGAGGTCGATGTCGCGGGTCCGGCCGTCGGCGATCACGTCGACGGCGGCGACCGGGTCGGCGGGGATGCCGAGCACCCGTGCGTGGTCGTTGCCGGTGCCCGCCGGAACGATGCCGAGCGGAATTCCGGTGCCGGCCAACGCCTGCCACGCAAGGAACACCAGACCGTCCCCGCCGATCACGATCAGTGCTCCGGTACCGTCCGCGACCGCCCGCGCGGCCAGTTCGGCGGACTCGGCGGCGGAGGACCCGGCGATCTCGGTGACGTCGGCACCGCGCTCGCGCAGGCGGTGCAGGGC
>NZ_JBAQXC010000095.1:0-18618 GCF_049299235.1 Rhodococcus sp. (in: high G+C Gram-positive bacteria)
CCGTAATCCGGTGGGGGCCACTACTGTGTTGCCGCTATGGCGTCGATCGGAACCCGCCGATCAGAACGGTTGCCGCTATGGCGTCGATCGGAACCCGCCGATCAGAACGCGGCTTCGTCGATCTCCATGATGTCGGTGTCGACATTGGCGACGATGCTCCGCGACGCGGTCAGCTCGGGCAGCACGTTCTTGGCGAAGAACGACGCGACCGCGACCTTGCCCTCGTAGAACGGGACATCCTTGGCGTCCGCTCCGGCGTCGAGGGCGGCGAGTGCGGTCTCGGCGTGCTGCAGCAGCAGCCAGCCGATGAGCAGGTCACCGAACGCGAGCAGGTAGCGCACCGAGCCGAGACCGACCTTGTAGAGCTCCGTCGGCTGCTCCTGGGCGCCCATGAGGAAACCGGTGAGGGTCGCGGTCATGGCCTGAACGTCCTCGAGGGCGGTGGTGAGCAGGGCGCGTTCCGACTTGAGGCGTTCGTCGGCCGAATCCGAATCGAGGAACTGCTTGATCTGTCCGGCGACATGGGCGAGTGCGACGCCGCGGTCACGGGCGATCTTGCGGAAGAAGAAGTCCTGCGCCTGGATCGCGGTGGTGCCCTCGTACAGCGAGTCGATCTTCGAGTCGCGGATGTACTGCTCGATCGGGTAGTCCTGCAGGAAGCCGGAACCACCGAGGGTCTGCAGCGAATCGGTCAGGTACTGGTAGGCACGCTCGGAGCCGCAGCCCTTGACGATCGGCAGCAGCAGATCGTTGATGCGGTGCGCGAGATCGGCGTCGGCACCGGAAACCTGCTCGGCGACCGCGACGTCCTGGTGCGCGGCGGTGTACAGGTACACGGCGCGCAAACCTTCGGTGTAGGCCTTCTGCATCGCGAGCGAGCGGCGGACGTCGGGGTGGTGGGTGATGGTCACGCGCGGCGCGGTCTTGTCGGCCATCTGCGTGATGTCGGAGCCCTGCACGCGCTCCTTGGCGTAGCCGAGGGCGTTGAGGTAGCCGGTGGACAGCGTGGAGATGGCCTTGGTGCCGACCATCATGCGGGCGTGCTCGATGACGTCGAACATCTGCGCGATGCCGTTGTGGACCTCGCCGACGAGCCAGCCCTTGGCTGGGACGCCGTGGCCGCCGAAGGTGACCTCGCAGGTGGCGGAGGCCTTGAGGCCCATCTTGTGCTCGACGTTGGTGACGAACACGCCGTTGCGCTCACCGAGTTCGTTCTTCTCGAAGTCGAAGTGGGTCTTCGGGACGAAGAACAGCGACAGGCCCTTGGTGCCCGGCTTGGCGCCCTCGGGGCGAGCCAGCACCAGGTGGAAGATGTTCTCGAACAGGTCGTCGGAGTCACCGGAGGTGATGAACCGCTTGACGCCCTCGATGTGCCAGGAGCCGTCGTCCTGTGCGATCGCCTTGGTACGTCCGGCGCCGACGTCGGAGCCCGCGTCGGGCTCGGTCAGGACCATCGTGGAGCCCCAGCCGCGCTCGACGCAGGTGGCTGCCCACTGCTTCTGTTCGTCGGTGCCGTTCTCGAACAGGACACTGGCGAAGCCGGGGCCCGCCGCGTACATGAAGGCTGCGGGCTGAGCGCCGAGCATCATCTCGTTGGCCGCCCACACCAGGCTGCTCGGCGCCTCGGTGCCGCCGATGCCCTCGGGGATGCCCATGGACCAGTAGCCGGCGTCCCACCAGGCGCGGAACGACTTCTTGAAGCCTTCGGGGAGAGAGACCGAGTGGGTCTCGGGGTCGAACACAGGCGGGGTGCGGTCGGTTTCGGCGAAGGATTCGGCGGCCGGTCCTTCGGCGAGTGCCTTGACCTCGGCGAGGATGCCCCGGGCGGTGTCTTCGTCGAGGTCGCCGAACTTGCCGGCCTCGAGGAGCGTCTGGATCTTGAGGACCTCGAAGAGGTTGAACTCGAGGTCGCGGAGGTTGCTCTTGTAATGGCCCATTCTGTGTCTCCCAGTGCGGTGCGGTCGAGCTGTGATGTCAAGTACCGCCCAAGCTTATTACTCGTCGGTAACATCACCATGTTACTCGGCGGGCAACTAACTGCCAAGAGCGGATTTTCGTGCGACGACGAGTGCGTCCACGGCGGTTCCTGTATCCGTTTCCCGCCCCCTCCTTTCTGCGGTGAGAATTTCCAGTCTTCCGTCGATATCGTTCACGATATCCGTTGGGGTGTAAAGAATTTCGGGTTCTCTCGGGCCGCCGACGCCATGTGTGAGATTGGTCGAGTCGTGGCCCAGGAATATGAGGATTCCGTCAGGTTTCAGGGAATTGATCGCATTGTCGATCAGGGCGGCGCGCTGTGGTGCGCCGAGGTGGAGGAATATGGAGAGAATCAGATCATATTCACCGTCGAACGCGTCCCGCGTCACATCTGCGCGGCGGTAACGTAGGCGGTCACGGCTCATCTTCGGTGCCTGCCCGGCGATCAGCCGAGCCTTCTCGATCGCGACGCCCGAGAAGTCGACGCCGTCGACCTCCCAGCCGCGAGTGGCGAGCCACAGCGAATGCCTGCCCTCACCGCAGGCCAGATCCAACGCCCGTCCTCGCGGCAGCGCCGCGGTGGACTCGACGACGACGGGGTTCGGTGGCGCGCCCCACACCATGTCCGCCGCCGCGTACCGTTCATCCCAATCCCGTGCCTCCATGCGGGCACGGTATCGCGTCAGCGGTGCAGAGTCGTGTGCATCAACAGCACGTTGTAGTTCTGATGCACGGTAGTCAGGAAGTACAGATCCGGACCGGACGACCACGGATGGATGTACGCGCCGTACGCGCTCGGGAGTTCGCGCGTATCGACGATGACCTCCGGCGCGCTCCACGGTCCCGTGACCGACGACGGTGACCGGCGCATCACCACGGAATTGTGCGCGTCGGTGGTCAGCATCAGGAACTGGCCGAGATAGTCGTTCCACTGCACGGACAACTCCGCAACACCGTCGCCGATGAGCGGCCGCGCGGCGTTCACGTCCCGCACCCAGCTTCCGCCGTCCCAGTACTCATAGGCGCCCAGGTCCCGGATCTGCGCCTCGTTCACCCGAGCCAGGTGCACGAGGCCGCCCCGGCCTGGAGGTGTGCCGTATTGGTAGACGTACCCACCGCTCTTCAGGAAGGCGCTCATCTGGAAATTGCGGTTGCCGCCCTCGCTGGGGCGGTTCGTCTCCGGGGCCGCTGCCCAGTTCTCGCCGTTGTCGTTCGAGAAGATCAGTCCGGCGTAGTTCGTCTCCCAGGTTCCGGCCGGCCCCCAGTACTTCACCGACATGGCACTCAGGTATTGGGTATCGCCGACCGCGATCCCTGCCGTGGGAATCCGGCTGATCTCGATGAACGGGATCTTCGGGCTCGGCACCAGTTCCTTGGCCTGGCCGAAGACATCGGTCGCGGCGCTGGAGAAGTCCATGCCGTTGGCGAGGTCGCGGTCGGTACTGCGGAACAGGACATTGCTGCGCCACGCCCACAAGCTGCCCGAGAGCAGGTTGGGTAGGCCGAGGCCGGCGGTATCACCGAACGCGGTGAGGACCTCGCCCCGCCCGTTGTCCCACATGATGCCGAGGTCGGTGCCGAGGACATTGAGGTCCTGCGTCCGGTTGTCGCTGAGGATCCCGGTCTGCTGTGCCACCGCGCGGGCGCGCCCGCCCAACTGCGGTACTCCGTTCACGCCGTTCAACCCGGGTATCGGATTGATCGCATTGGGATTGGCCGACGCGACCGCCGGCATTAGCGGCAATGTCAGCGCAACGACCGCAGCCGCGGCCGTGCAATAGCGGATAGACCTGCTCGTGACTTCCCCCGACAAGCGCACAGGGCCGGACGCTACCGCCCAGGCATCCGGAACGAGGGGTATTTCCGAAACTTTTCGATCTTGTGATTCGGGACGTGTGGTCCTATCCCGGACACGGGGGTGTCGGGGCACAATTCTGACACGCGTTACCGTATCGAGAAGTTCGTGCACTGACACGCAGTGCCGAAAGTGCCGGCGCAGTGCCCGACAATGCCGACGTGCAGTGCCCGGAGAAACGCGCAGTGCCCGGAGAAAGAGGAGTTCGACTGATGGGTGCACAGATTGCCGGTCCAGTCCCGCTACGGAACACCGCATTGCTCGGCCTGGGCGTGCACCGCCCCGAGCGTGTCGTCACCAACGCGGAAATCTGCGAACTGATCGACTCGAGTGACGAGTGGATCCAGTCACGGTCCGGCATCAAGTCGCGTCGCTTCGCGAAGGCGCACCCGGACGAACCCGTCACCGAGATGGCGATCTCCGCAGGCGCCAAGGCGCTCGAGGCCGCCGGGATGTCTGGGGCGCAGATCGACACCGTCATCGTCGCCTGCTCGACCTATCCGGTACAGACGCCGCACTGCGCGGCGATCGTCGCCGATCGACTGGGCACCGGTGGTGCGGGCGCACTCGACATCGCGGCAGGCTGCGCGGGATTCTGCTACGCCCTCGGTGTCGCCTCCGACCTGGTCCGCGCCGGAACTGCCGAGCACGTCCTGGTCATCGGTGTCGAGCGCATGACCGACTCGACCGAACCTACGGACCGCACGGTGCGGTTCATCTTCGGTGACGGCGCCGGTGCTGTCGTCGTCGGCCCGTCCGACGAGGTCGGCATCGGACCGACCGTGTGGGGTTCGGACGGTTCCCAGGGCAACGCGATCCGTCAGGAGCCGGACTGGGTCGACTTCGCCCAGAATCCCGAACAGAAGCGTCCGTGGATCATCATGGAAGGCACCGCGGTGTTCCGCTGGGCGGCATTCCAGATGAGCAAGTATGCGCGGCAGATCGCCGACAAAGCCGGTGTCGAACTCGCCGATCTCGACGCGTTCGTCCCGCACCAGGCGAACCTGCGCATCAACGATGTCATCGTCAAGCAACTCGAACTGCCCGACACCGTCGCGGTCGCCGACGACATCATCGAAACCGGCAACACGTCCGCCGCGTCGATCCCGCTCGCGATGGAGAAGATGTTGCGCACCGGCCAGGTGAAGGAAGGCGACACCGCCCTGCTGTTGGCGTTCGGGGCCGGCCTGTCCTACGCGGGGCAGGTCGTGAAGATGCCGCGTCTGGCCCAGTAGGATGCCGCAGGCCGACAGGCCGTCGCAGAGGCGATGGCTGTGGATCATCGGCGTCGCGGTCCTGATCGTCGTCGCCTTCGTCGCATTCACTCCCGGTGGGCGCGACAAGACCGATGCGATCACGGCCGAGGGGCTGACATCGATACCGCCGTCGTGGGCGCCGACATCCACCGGGCAGGCGTCGTCCACGGGGCCGGCGACGTCGAGTTGGCAGCCGAGTGGCAGTTCGTCGCCCGCGCCGTCGTCGCGCCCGTCCGGGACCCCTTCGTCGGAGACCTCGGGGTCCGCCGTCTCGCCCGCGCTGTCGGCGCTCGCGACAATTCCGGTGAAGGATCGGGCACCGAAGACCGGCTACGACCGGGCATTGTTCGGCAGTGCCTGGACCGACGATGTGACCGTCGCCCTGGGACGCAACGGCTGCGACACCCGCAACGACATCCTCCAGCGCGATCTGATCGACATCTCGCTGGTGCCGGTGACCCGCGACTGCACGGTCCGTACCGGAACATTGAACGACGTCTACACGGGCCGGACGATCTTCTTTCAACGCGGCGCCGATACATCGTCGGCGGTGCAGATCGATCACGTCGTCGCGTTGTCGGATGCGTGGCAGAAGGGCGCCCAACAACTCGACGAGCAGTCCCGCCGCAACCTCGCAAACGATCCGCGCAACCTGCAGGCCGTCGACGGGCCGACGAACCAGGGCAAACGCGACTCGGATGCGGCGTCGTGGTTGCCGCCGAACCAGGCGTACCGGTGCACCTACGTGTCCCGGCAGATCGAGGTGAAGGTCGCCTACAGACTGTGGGTCACGCAGGAGGAACACGACGCGATGGCCCGCGTGCTGTCCACCTGCTGACCCGTGTGCCTTTTGGGCCGCCCGACCCAGCCCAAAAGGCACACGGGTCACAGCGCCCCGGAAATGTCGTCCTCGGACAGCAACACCGTGGATGCGGCCGGACCCAACGGCACGAAACTGTCGCGGCTGGCGATGCGCTGGATCTCGCCGGTATACCCCGCGTCGACCAGTGCGGTGATCACACCTTCGGACACCCCACCGCTGCGGCGGGTTTCGTCGACGATCAGCACCCGTGGAAAACGTTCGGCATGCTCGACGAGCGCGACCGCGGGCAGCGGGGCGATCCACTGCAGGTCCAGGACCGTGACATCGACGCCGCGTGCGGCGGCCCGGCGCGCGGCGCGCAGACTCATCCGGACGCCGTTCCCGAACGTCACCAGCAGGACGTCACCCCCATTGCCGTAGGTCCGCACCTGACCGGGCTGCACGGCGGCCGGGTCGGGCGCCTCCGCCCACAGGCCGTCGCCGTCGTCGTAGAGATCGCGCTCGTGATAGAGCGCGATCGGCTCGACGAATACACACACCCGACCGGTGGAACGGGCAAGTTCGACACACGTGCGCAGCAGCGCACCGGCACGACTCGGACTGCTCGGCACCGCGACCGTCAGACCCGGGATGTCGCGCAGCACGGCGAGCGAATTGTCGTTGTGGAAATGCCCGCCGAAGCCACGTTGGTAGGCCAGACCGGCGATACGCACCACCATCGGATTGCGGTAACTGCCGTCGGAGAAGAACTTCAGTGTCGCGGCTTCCCCGCGCAGTTGGTCCTCCGCGTTGTGCAGATAAGCGAGGTATTGAATCTCCGGGATCGGCAGCAGCCCGGCGAGCGCGAATCCGAGAGCGGTTCCGAGGACGGTCTGCTCGTCGAGTAGGGTGTCGAACACACGCAGCGGGCCGAATTGCCTTGCCAGCCCGCGGGTCACACCGTAGACACCGCCTTTGACGGCGACATCCTCGCCGAACACGCACACGTGTTCGTCCTGCTCGAGGAGGTTGCCGAGTGCTCGGCAGAGGGCCTGCGCCAGCGTCACCGGTTCCGGCCGCGCGGGGTTCGGATCGTCCGGGAACCGGGGGTGGCCGTGCGCATGGAGCGGCCGCACGACCTCGGCGAGCGACGTCAGCCGCGGTGGCGCACCGAGGTCGGCGACCGCATCCGCGACGGCCCGACGCGACCGCTCGTATCGTTCGAGAATCTCGGTGGGGGACAGGACCGCACGATCGGCGAGTTCTCGTGCGGTACCGAGCAGCGGGTCGCGGGCATAGTCCCCGGTGATGTCCGCCGGGCTGCGATAGGCCGATTCGGCATCCGACCCGGCGTGCCCCAGATAGCGGACCGTCTTCAGGTGCAGGATTGCCGGTGCTCGCGAGGTGCGCACGGAGACAAGCATTTCCGATGCGGCGGTGAGCGCATCGATGGGATCGGTACCGTCCGAGACCCGGTATCCGACACCAGGATGCGACGACAATGTTCGCGCGACCCAGCCTGCGGGGCTGCGCACACTGATACCGAAACCGTTGTCCTCACAGACGAACAGGATCGGCAGCGGCAACCCGCGATGGGTCAGGTATGCGGCACTGTTGAGCGCCCCCGTCGCGGTGGAATGATTCACCGACGCATCGCCGAAACTGCACACCACCACCGAATCCGCCGGCCACGGACAGTCGACACCGAGCCGCGTCGTCCAGTTCAGGGCCAGGGCGAGCCCCACCGCGCGCGGGAGATGCGACGCGATCGTCGACGTCTGCGGCAGAATGTTCAGGGCCGAGTTCCCGAAGACCTTGTGGCGGCCACCGGAGATCGGATCCATCGTCGACGCCGCGCATCCCGCCAGCACATCCCGGATCGGCGTTGTCTCGGGTGCCAGCGATGCGCGAGCCGCATAGAACCCACCGGACCGGTAATGCAACAGTGCCGGATCGGTGATCCGTGCGGCCAGGCCCAGCGCTGCGTTCGACTCGTGCCCGGCCGACCCGATCGTGTAGAACCCTTCACCCCGACGCTGCAGGTCGCGGGCCGCGAAGTCGAGGTGCCGGGACTGGATCTGGGCATCGAAGTAGCCCAGAAGCAGTTCGTCGCTCACTCGACGGTCCCGGTGGTGCGTCGCCGTCGGCACCAGCGACCGAACGGTCGCGGTGAAATGGTCGTCGAGTGGTTCGGTCGGCATTCCTCCGTCGTACGCCTCCGTGGCGTCACCGGGGTCGTTTTCCGGCTACGCACCGATCAACGTCGGGACAATTCGATCGGCGCGACGGGGCCTGCGGGCCGCAGATTCTATTGCTGCGACGGGGCCTGGTTGATCTGTAGCCGCGCGCCGAGGGGGTCGGTGATCGTGGCGATTCGGCCGAACGGGGTGTCCTCGGCTGCCCGCTCGACGGTGCCGCCGAGTCGAGTCACGGCCGCAGATGCCGCGTCGGCGTCCGTGACGCCGATGTAGACCTGCCAGAACGACGGGACACCGTCCGGAAGGAAGGACGAGGCATCCATGATCCCGGCGATGTCCTCGCCGTCGATCTTGCCGGTGGAGTAACGGAAGTCGCCGGAATCACCCATCGGCTGACAGTCCCAGCCGAACACGTCCTGGTAGAACGCGAGGGACCCGGCGTAGTTCTGGGACATCGTCTCGAACCACACGGGCGCACCCGGTTCGCTGTCGAATCCGAACCCGTGGTGTCGATCGGCCTGCCAGACACCGATCACGGCACCGGCCGGGTCGGCGACGATCGACATCGTGCCCTGGTCGCCGACCTGCATGGCGGGCATCATGATCGCTCCGCCTGCCGCGGCGGCCTTCTGCGCCGTCACGTCGGCGTCGTCGGAGTCGAGGTACACCGTCCACACGTCGCCGTACGGATTCCCGGGTTGCTGGGGACCGAGACCGGCGACGGGGGCTCCGCGGTGGCTGAAGATGGTGTATCCGCCGTACTGCGGGTCGTCGTCGGTGTCGGCCTGCCAGCCGAACAATTCGCGGTAGAACGCGATGGCTTTCTGCGGATCGGAACTGGTGAGGTCGATCCAGCCGGGTGCGCCGGCACGGGACTGATGTTCGGGCATGGCGGTCTCCTGATCCTGGGGAATTGGAGTCGTCGAGCTGATCCGACGGTGCGGTGGGAACGCTACTCGCCGGGTCCGACACGGTGCGGTCGAACGCAGATCGTCCCTGGGTGTGCGGGTGAGACGGGTCACGTGCGATGCTGTCGCGCATGGTTGACGTTGCACGTCCGAAATTGGAGGGAACCGTCGCGGTGGGGCGGGGTCGGCGAATCGGTTTCGCCGAGTTCGGGTCCGCACAGGGGCGCGCGGTGTTCTGGCTGCACGGTACACCCGGCGCGCGCCGCCAGATTCCCGTCGAGGCCAGGGCTTTCGCCGAACGCATGAACGTCCGGTTGATCGGCATCGACCGCCCCGGCATCGGTTCGTCCACTCCGTACCGCTACGAGAATGTCCTCGCGTTCACCGATGATCTGCGCACGGTCGCGGACACCCTCGGGGTCGATCGGATGGCGATCGTCGGGCTGTCCGGTGGTGGCCCGTACACGCTGGCGTCGGCGTACGCGATGCCGGACCGGGTCGTCGCCGTCGGGGCGCTCGGCGGGGTCGCGCCCGTCGTCGGCCCGGATGCTGTCGACGGCGGTCTGATGAAGCTCGGCGCGTTCGTCGCACCGCTGCTCGAGGTCGGTGGCGTACCGGCGGGCATCGTCGCCAGTTCGCTGATCCGGCTGGCCCGACCGTTCGCGTCGCCGATCATCGACCTGTACGGGCGGGTGTCACCGGAAGGCGATCGGCTGCTGCTGGCCCGTCCCGAGTTCAAAGCGATGTTCCTCGACGATCTGCTCAACGGCAGCCGCAAACAGATGGCCGCACCGTTCGCGGACATCGTCGTCTTCGCTCAGGACTGGGGATTCCGGGTGTCCGAGGTCAAGACGCCGGTGCGGTGGTGGCACGGCGACACCGACCACATCGTCCCGTTCGAACACGGCCTGCACATGGTCGACCTGCTGCCCGACGCCCAGTTCCACCACCTGCCCGGCGAGAGCCATCTCGGTGGCCTCGGTGTCTCCGAGGAAATCCTGCAGTCGCTGCTGGACATCTGGGACACCGCGGCCCCGGACGACGGCAATCGGTATTCGGTCTGACCGGTAGACGGGAAGCGTCTCACCCGGCGGTGCGGGCGGGGTCGAGCAGGTCGAGCGCGGCCTTCAGGTCGGCGACACCGACCTGTCCGGGCGCCGACGCCGTGCCCACCATCCCGAAGGTCGCCGCCGACCCGAACACCTGACCGGCCAATCGGGAAACGACGCCGAGGCCGCCCATCGACATCGTGACGATCGGGCGGTCGGCGAGTTCCTCGTGCATCGTGCGGGTCGCGTCGAGCAGGGTCAGCACGTCGGCGGCACCCAGCGGCATCACCGCGATTTTGCAGATGTCGGCGCCCAGGTTCTGCATCTCGAGCAGTCGCGCGACGATCTCCGCCTTCGGCGGGGTGCCGGCGAAGTCGTGGTGCGAGGCCACCACAGCGACCTTCCGCGCGTGCGCGACCGCGATGACCCGGTCCACGGCCGCGCGATCGCGCCCGTATTCGACGTCGACGAGGTCGACGGACCCGGATTCGGCGACCGCGACGTTCAGGTCGGCGTACGCCGCGTCGGTCAGGTCGGCTTCGCCGCCTTCGTGCCGGGTGCGACAGGTCGCCAGCAGCGGAATGCCGTCGAGTTGCTCGGCGAGCGCGCGGGCCTGCGCGACCAGGCTCGCGGTGTCGGTGAGCGCGTGGAAGAAATCCATCCGCCATTCGACGATGTCGACGATGTCGGGCAGGGCCGCGACCTGGGTGTGCAGTTCGGCGGGGGTGCGTCCGGTGATCGGCACGATGATCGTGGGTGTGCCGTCGCCGATGGTCACGTTCTTGACCCGGACCGGCGTGATCGTCCTGCCACTCATTGCTGACTCCCGCGTGGTTGTGCCGTCGATTCCGGCAACCATTCGATCATGTGCAGGTTCGGTGCCAGTCCCGGGCGGAGCTACGACTCGGTGCCCGGAGTTACGACTCGGTGCCACCGAGGCGTTCGCTGTACGCCTCGTACAGGTCGGTCCAGCCGTCGTCGGGGGCGTCGTGTCCGGCGATCGGTCCGGTCGGCGGGTGTTCCATCATGTCCTGTGCGACGTCGAGGCGCAGGTGCCAGCGCGCGGCGAGTTGGGCCGCGGTGTTCGGTCCGGTGACGGTGTGCTGGAGCGTCAGGACGCAGCCACCGCCTGATGCCGGGGTGATCTCCCAGCGCAGCCAGTCCTCGTCCCACCGGTGTTCGAGCACGTGGGGACAGTTGGCGGCAACGACGGTGCCGTCCACTTCGGTTGCCTCCCCGGTGTCGCTGTCGCAGACGACGACGAGTGTCGCCGGTCCGATGGTGCCGAGAGGCCGTTCGGGACGGTAGGGCGCCCACTGCACGACCTGGGCCGGATCGGTCAGTGCGATCCACATCGCTTCGGGTGTCTGCGGGAAGTCGCGGGTGAAGACGAGCGTCCACTGCTCGCCTTCGTCGATGATGTCGGCGTACCGCAACGGGCTCGGCGCAGGATCGCGAATCGCCATCTGGTCGGCTCCTCGTCGCCGGGCCCGTCGTACGGGCCGAGAGTCGTGCTCCGGAAGGTGTTGTCGGTGAGGGAAACTGCCTGTCCGATTCTACCCGTTGCGGTGCACCGGCCGGGCGGACTCGCTACGACGATCGCACTGTATCCGTCACTCGAACCAGGAGCTTCCGTCACTCGAACCAGGAGCGGACCGGCGGCTTCACCCACATGATCTTCTCGTCCGGGTGGGCTCGCCCGGCCGCCGCATGATCGGGATGGGTGCGTGCCCATTCGGTCTTCTCGTCGAGCAGTGCGGCGACGCCGGTCCAGGTTTCCATCGTGCGTGGGGGGTGCGCGCCTGCCTCTCGCGCCAGGCGACGGCGGTAGTCGTCGGTCATCGCGAGCAGTTCGGCGCCGGTGATACCGCGGTCCCATGCGAAACGGGCGAGCGCGACCGCTTTCTCGCGGCGGTTCTTCGCGGCCTGGTCGGTGTGCGCGAAATCGGGCGTGTCCAACACTCCTCCTGCTGCGTGCGGTTCGTCTGTTCGGGGCACCGGATTCCATCATCCGTCATCGTTGACAACGCCGCGCCGACGGCTCACGCTCGAAGGAGTCACCTCCGGTCCGAAAGGACGAGCGATGCCGGCTCAGGCCCCGAGAATTCCGGACGGAACTCCGAGAGACGTTGCGGCGCAAGTAAAGAAAACCCCACGGGTACCGGAGTTCGATCCCGCACTCGGGATCGACGTCGAATCCGATGCGCGTGGTACGCCCCCGCACCGCATCGTCGCGCTCGGTGACTCGCTGCTGCAGGGCTTCCAGAGCGGTGCGGTGTTCCACACCGATCTGTCCGTTCCGGCGATCATCGCGCACGAACTCGGCATGCTGCGGACCTTCCGTTTCCCCCGCTACGGCGGCCCGGGTGGGTTGCCGTTGAACATCGAACTGATGTTGCGGCGACTCGACGACCGGTTCGGGCCCTCGCTGCGACCGTGGGAGGTGCCGCTCGCGCTGTTCGCGGTGCGCTCGTTCATGGACGACGTCGAGGACTACTGGGAACGTGGCCCCGGCGCGGTCGCCCCGATCGTCGCGGCCTACCAACACAATCTGTCCTGCTACGGGTGGGACCTGCGCGACGCCCTGAGCCGGACCGCGCGGATCTGCGCGGAGGCGATCGACACACCCCGTGACGACTTCCTCGACCAGATCGTGCAGAACAACGGCGACCGCGCGGCGTTGCACGTGTATCCGCACTGGGCGCCACCGCAGCAGACGATGACCCTGTTCGACGCCGCGTCCGCGCTCGGCGACGACCACGACGACACCACCGAGTGCGGCATCGAAACCCTCGTGGTGTTCCTCGGTTCCAACAATGCGCTCGGCACCGTCACCGACCTGCGGGTGCAATGGAGTGGCCCGGACTTTCGTGACCCTGCGAAGAAGGGCGCGTACACGATCTGGCGGCCCGAACATTTCGACGCGGAGTTCGCCGACGTGGTGACGCAGGTCGAGCGTATTTCCGCACGGCATGTCGTCTGGTGCACGATTCCGCACGTCACGATCGTGCCGATCGCGAGAGGCCTGGGTACCAAGGTCGAGCACGGCTCGCGGTACTTCCCGTACTACACGAGGCCGTGGATCGACGAACGGCATTTCGACGCAACCCGCGACCCGCACATCACCGGCACGGAGGCCGCCGTCGTGGATGCGGCAATCGACCTCTACAACACCACCATCGCGCGAGCGGTCGCCGACGCCCGCGCGGGAACGTCCGGTCCGGCGCGGGACTGGTATCTCCTCGATGTGTGCGGCCTGCTCGAGCGTCTCGCGTTGCGCCGCTACATCGACGACGTGCAGGCTCGCCCCGACTGGTGGACGCCGTATCCGATGCCCGCGGCGCTGGCCGCGCTCGATCCGCCCCCGGATTCTCGCTTTCTCACGGCGGACGGTCGCGGTGGCCGCGCCACGGGTGGCTTCTTCTCCCTCGACGGGGTGCACCCGACGACGGTCGGCTATGGGATTCTCGCGCAGGAGATCATGACGATCATGGCGCGCGCCGGCGTCGAGTTCCGGCATCCGAGTGGTGAGGTGCGGACGGGCCCGGTCACCGTCGACTGGGAGCGGCTGATCCGCCGCGACACCCTGATCCGCACGCCGCCGCAGAATATCGACTCGGCACTGTCGATTCTGGGATGGGCCGACGAGGTCGCCGACCTGGGTCGGCGCGCGCTGGGCATCAGGTTGTGACGGCACTCCCGCGAGGCGCGAGAACGCTGTGCCCGTACCACCGGCAGATCTCGAGGGCCGCGGCGAGGGTGAACGGGTCGACGTCGTCGAGGTCGTGGCCGAGTTCGTCGGCAGCTTGCTGAATCCGATATCGAATCGTGTTCCGGTGCAGTCCTGTCCGTGACGCGGCGAGTGCCGGGCTACGATTGCAGGCCAGGTGTACTCGCAGGGTTTCGCGTAGTTCTGCGGTGCGTTGGGTGTCCTCCGCCAGCGCGCCCAAAGTGCCCGCGACGAAGCCGCGCATCTCCGCGAGATCACCGGTGAGCATCGCGATCGGTGCGATGTCCGCATACGACACCACGGTCGGTGCCTCCGGTACGGCGGTCCGCGCCAGAGCCTTGACCGCAGCCGCCTGACGGTACCCGGCCCGGAATCCCTCGATGCCGATGCCGGGCAGTCCGATCGCCGCGCGGAACGGTACCCCGGCCTCGCCGACCGCGCCCCGAATACTTTCGATCATGTTGTATGCGTTGCCCTGTACCGTAATCCACACGTTCATCGCCGACGGTTCGGTGTGTGCTGTGAGCGTTGCCGACCCCGGCGCGACCTCGGCGAGTACGCGGGATACTTCGGCCGCGAGGCCGAGAGCAGTCCGTTCCGTCTCCGGAACCCACACGGCCAGAACGAGATGCCCGCCGTCGAGCGGATAGTCGAGCGCGGCCCCGGCCTGTGCCGTATCGGTGACTGCGCCGGTGAGGATCTGCGTGATCCAATGCTGGGTCAGTCCACTACGGCTGGTGATCCACCGTTCCCGCTCGTCCTCGAACGCGACGGTGACGCGCTCGCAGACGTGGTCGATGAACGCGGCGGTATTGTCGACCGCGGCCCGCATCGCGACCCGGTTCTCGGCGGACGCGTCGTCGTCGGCCGCATCCAGGCACATGCTGGTGAACCGCGCCTGGCCGATCCGATAGGCACGCAGCAATTGCGCGAGCGATATACCCCGGCGGGCCAGTTCCCTGGCGAACACGAGCGCCCCGGACGGGGGTTCGGTCGCGGACGGATCGGCGCCCTCGGCCAGCGCGTTCATCAGCATCGTCGTGTTCTCGTCGATGCTGCCCAGCAGCCGCGCGGTCGCTCTCGGTGCGTGCGATCTCGGGGATCGCGGACGCGGTGATCGCCGCGAGTTCGTCGATGAACACATCGCGGCGTGCCATCACGGCGTCGGCGATGCGCCGAGCCGCGTCCTGCTGTACCTGGTCGGTCCAATCGACGAACACCGACGACATCGGGCTGCCTCCCAGGTTCGGATCACGCGGAGCGCCGTGACCGGCGCGGAGGCCGAATCTACTCGCACCCGGCGGGCAGGTACACATAGATCGGGAGGACCCGCCGGTCAGGTCAGATTCACGACGTGGGTGTGGGAGGCGACCGCATCCTGCAGGCGTTTACGGGACAGGGTGCGCGGCCCGCACGCGCAACCGCCGGGGATGGCGTCGTCCTCGAACCGGGTCGCCTCCAGGGTGTCGACGAATTCCGAATCGAGCTTGTCGCCGTGGTGGCCGCTGGCCTCGCGGTCCCGTGAGCCGCGACCGCCCGGACCGCTCGCCGAGACCACCACCAGGCCTTCGCTCGTCTGGTACACCGCGGCGACGGTGTGGCTCGCCGGACATCGCACCTTCAGGACCGACTGTTCGGTGCGCTGCGGTCCGAGTTCCTTCACGGCGGCGAGGGCCTTGCGGCGGCGTTCGGTGGGCTGGGTTTCGGCGATGTTCATCCTCTCATTGCACCGCACCTGTCGCTGTGATCCCAGCGGTTCGGCGGAATCGATCTTGAAATGTTTTCGGCGTCAAACTATGTCGTCGGTGAGATGGTTCGCAGTTCCGAATCGGTGTGCGGTGATCGAGATCGACTGTTCCCGCAGGAACGGCAGCATTTCCAGCCGGCCGGACTCGGTGACGGGATGGTCGTGCACGGCAGTTCCGGGACGGCCGTGCAGGTTGTCGGCGAGCGCGCGGGTGTCGCCGCCGATCAACCGGATGCGGTCCGGGGCGGGCTTGCCGATCCTGCCCAGCCAGGCGGCATCCGTTTCGATCGCGACACTGAGTGCGAAAGTTCCTACCACCCAGGTGATTTCGCGAGACAAAGGCGTGGTTGTCGATACCTCGACCGGTGCCCCGCACCGGGCCGCGGCACCCAGCACCCGCAGCAGCGCGACCGCGTCACCGTGCGCGCCGAGCCGGACGTGCACCTGAACCGGACGGTACCGGAACAGATTGCGCTCGGCGGTCAACGCGCTCACGTCGCGTGTGCGGGACAGTTCGGTACGCCACACGCGAGCGTCACTCGCGAACGAGCGGCGCAGGTAGTCGTGCTCGGTCTGCGGCAGTTCGGCGGCGTCGAGCAGACGCGCGGGGGCGCCGTCGACCACCTCGTCGATCAGGCTGTGCCGAACCGGTTCCCACGATCCGAAACCGACCAGATAGTTCGGGCCGCCGGCCTTGAACCCGGCGCCCACCGCGGAGCGTTTCCAGCCGCCGAACGGCTGCCGTCGCACGATCGCGCCGGTGATCCCACGGTTGACGTAGAGATTCCCCGCCTCCGCCCGGTCCAGCCACCGCGCGATCTCCCCGGTGTCGAGGCTGTGCAGTCCCGCCGTCAACCCGAACTCCACCCGGTTCTGGATGTCGATCGCGTCGTCGAGGTCGCGGGCCGTCATGATGCTCAGCACCGGCCCGAAGAACTCGGTGAGGTGGGCACGCGAACCCGGTCGCACCCCGATCCGGATACCCGGACTCCACACCCGACCCGGCCCGTCGAGCCGACGCGGCGTGACCAGCCACGATTCTCCCGGATCCACCGTGGTGAGCGCGTCGAGGAGCTTGCCGTGCGCGGGTTCGACGAGCGGCCCCATCCGGGTCCGCGGATCGTCGGACCGGCCGACCGGCATCGACGTCACCGCATCGACGAGCTGATCGCGGAGCCGGCGCGACGATGCGGCCGGCCCGACCAGAATCAGCAGCGACGCCGCCGAACACTTCTGCCCC
Source organism: Rhodococcus sp. (in: high G+C Gram-positive bacteria) (assembly GCF_049299235.1). Lineage (GTDB taxonomy): Bacteria > Actinomycetota > Actinomycetes > Mycobacteriales > Mycobacteriaceae > Rhodococcus. The sequence goes on from NZ_JBAQXC010000095.1 coordinate 16,763, forward strand.
GCATGCCCGAACGCCGACTGCACGACGTCCCGCACCGCGAGATCCGGATCGGCGCTCGGCGTCACCACGATCGCGTTCTTGCCGCTCGTTTCGGCGAGCAACGGCAGATCCGGCCGGAACGACCGGAACAACTCGGCCGTCTCGAAGGCGCCGGTGAGCACCACCCGATCCACCCGCGGATCGGCGATCAACCGCCTGCCCAATTCGTGATCGGTGAGCCGCACCAGGTGCAGGACTTCGCGGGGCACGCCCGCCGCCCACAGAACCTCGGCGAGTACCGCGCCGCAACGGGCCGTCAGCGCAGCCGGTTTGAGCACTACCGCCGATCCGGCCGCCAATGCCGCCAGCGTCGACCCGGCCGGGATCGCCACCGGAAAGTTCCACGGCGGCGTCACCACCGTCAGCGTCGACGGCACGAACCGGGCGCCGTCGACGACGTCCAGCTCCCGCGCCCGATCGGCGTACCAGCGGGCGAAGTCGATCGCCTCGGACACCTCCGGATCGGCCTGATCGAGGGTTTTGCCCGCCTCGGCGACCATCACCTCGACCAGGTCGCCGCGCCGGCATTCGAGTTCGTGCGCGACCCGCTCGAGGATCGCGGCCCGTTCGGTCCCCGAGCGCCGACCCCAGTGACGTCCGTGCAGTGCGGCCGTCGCGAGCAATCCTTCGACCTGTTCGGCCGTGCCGAGCGAGTGCGCCGCGACGGTGTCGATACCGAGCGTCGACTCGGCCGCACGAGCGAGAATTTGCCGGCCCCACACGCGGTTCGCCGGCAGCGACGGATCGGTGTCGAGTGCGTTGGTGAATCCGGGTCCGGCCGGCGCGAGCGGACCCACCAGGCGATTCTGGGTGCGGTTCGGGGCGGGCACCGACTCGTCCACGTCCGCGAGCGAGGCGAGGAACCTTTGCTTTTCGCGGTCGAACAACGACCTGTCGTCGTGCAACGCGAACACGGCGGACATGAAGTTGTCCCGACCCGCGCCTTCCTCGAGGCGTCGCACCAGATACGCGATCGCCACGTCGAACTCGCCCGGATGCACCACCGGGGTGTACAGCAGGATGCCGCCGACATGGCGACGCACCACCTCGGCCTGGGCGGATGCCATGCCGAGCAGCATTTCCACGTCGATGCCGCCGCGCGCCCCGCGCTGCCCGGCGAGCAGCCACGCGTGCGCCACGTCGAACAGGTTGTGGCCCGCGACGCCGATACGCACATTGGCGATCCGGTCCGGTTCGAACGCATAGTCCAGCAGACGCTTGTAGTGCGTGTCCGTCTGCTGCTTCGTTGCCCAGGTCGCCAGGGGCCAGCCGTGCAACGACGACTCGACACGTTCCATCGGCAGATTCGCGCCCTTGACCACACGCACCTTGATCGGGGCGCCACCGCGGGCCCGCCGTGCCGCCGCCCAATCCTGCAGCCGCATCATCGCCGCCAGCGAATCCGGCAGGTACGCCTGCAAGACGATGCCCGCTTCGAGGTGCGTGAATTCGTCCCTGCCCAGGATCGACGTGAACACCGCGATCGTCAGGTCGAGGTCGCGGTATTCCTCCATGTCCAGGTTGACGAATTTGGGGGCGGGGGACGTCGAGGCGAGACGATACAGCGGCAGCAGCCGATCGGTGATGTCGGCGACGGCCTCGTCGAACGCCCACGGCGAATGCGGCGCGATCGCCGCGGACACCTTCATCGACACGTAGTCGACGTCGTCGCGGGCCAGCAGCGCGCGGGTGCCGTCGAGCCGGCGGGTCGCCTCCCGGTCCCCGAGCACCGCCTCCCCGAGCAGATTGAGGTTCAGCCGCACCCCGTCGCGGCGCAGCGCGGCGACGGCGTGCCCGAGTCGTGCCTCGGTGGCGTC
>NZ_JBAQXC010000096.1:0-4681 GCF_049299235.1 Rhodococcus sp. (in: high G+C Gram-positive bacteria)
TTCTATAACACTGTTCGACGGAACTCTGCGGTCGGGATGCTCAGTCCCGACAGCTACGAGCGTTCACTTCGGGTGGAAGCCGCCTGAAGGATGTAACCCCCTTGTCCACCGTTCGGGGGGAACCTCACGAGTCGGGTCTGCCGACCACCAGCGGGCGGCACCGCCTCCGCCGGAAACCCCTCGACTCGGCCCCCGATCTTTCCGGCGGAAAGATGCCTGGATCTTTCCGGCGGAAAGATCCCAGCGCAGACAAGCGTCCTCGTGTCCTCCGAGAACGGTGCACATGCACCCGGCACTCTTTCCGTCAGAAACACACACCCCCGCTCGCAGCCTCCCCCAGTTCCACCCGCGCCGACGCTGCCCACATCACCGACACCACCTCCTCACCCGCCGCTCCATCGACACCTCGACGACCGCACCGGCGTCGACGCACGAGTTTCCGGCGGTGCCCCAGACTCGCATTCACGGAGCAGCCCCGACAGACCACCGGACGTGTGCACACGAGACCCCCAGCCACCGACCACCCCGCACACGCGCGGACCGCAGCCGGGTCGGGCACTCCGACAGGTCCAGGGGCGCAGTATCGTCCACGGCAGTAACCCCACAGACCCTGTCGGGCGACCCCTGGTTCACCGCGACCCCCCGCGTGGTGAACCCGGCCCCGCCGCCCCCGGTCCCCACCCGGCGGCGGGGCCTCCACCTCACCACGGCCCCGCCGCCGAACCGCAGGCTCCGAACGAGGAGCCCTCGACGTCGAGCAGAGGCCGGAGGTGCGCGCGCCGCTCCCTGGTGTGCGGTCCCCGGACACGAGCTGCGACCACGCGACGGCGGAAGAGCGCGTGCCAGGTCGAATATTGTTCACCGCCAACAGTAATCGTCCACCCACCCCTCAACGATCACAGAGTTCTCCTCAAAGTCCAGCCGGAGCTATTCGTAGACCACCCTTCCGGTTGGTGCGGCGCTGCGCGCAGCGCGGACCCTCGAAGACACCCTTGACGTGGATACGCGATCTGGCGACTGTGCTCACCGGTCGCCGGATACCGACCGACGAGACAGACACCTCCGCACGCGCCGCGGTGCCGCGGCGTGGTCGACGCGGCACGATCACCACACCCGCACCGGCAGGCCGTGGTCGAAAAAGAGACCTGCAGTCTTTCCGGCGGAAGACTCGGCGGATGCTGCCGCGATAAGTTCACCGCTGCACCCTCGATCAGGTGCCCGCGCACTCGAGTTCGCGGGGTGAGGCCGACGGAGGCGCTCACGGAGCACAGAACTCCGCTGTGCGGCACGATCTTCACCGGCAGGACGCGGGATCGCCGTCAGCAGCGCGAGCACGGCGCGTACCGCACTGCACCCCAGTTTCGAAGGGACCTCGCCCCGCGATCGACACCATCGCACCCATTCTGCGAACCTGTCAGCTGCACGGGCGCATGCCCGTGTGAGGCGACGGTGACTGTTCTCGCCGCCGTCCGCGACCCCGGTCAGGATCAACAGCAATCACAGCTGCTGCAGGGATGAGGCGGGCCACGTACGGTTCGATCAGACGGTGGACCTGGACGCATGCACGTGCCGCGGCCCGCTGGACGCGACACTACAGGGGACGCAGGGAACATGGGCGAAATACGTGAGTGTGCCGGCGGACGATGCACCTAGGGACACATACCATCACCTCGCCAGCACGCCGACCGGAATCCAAATATCCTCTCCAACTGGACTTTTCGATATGGGTTCATCGTGCACGGTGATCGTGCCCGCCGAATTGCGGATCCCTGGCGATGCGCTGATGCGCCCTGCTGTCCGTTCTTCGCCAGAGGTGGACCAGCGAGCGCATCTCGAAAACCGCCGGACCACACAGGCAGCGCGTCCGGCGGGCACACTCGACCCCGGAGGGTGACCGATTCCACTGCGGCGCTTGGGTTCTTACAGGTCGTCGGAGCTCCACCCTCACCAGCGATATTGCCCGAGAGTCCCGTTGACCCACCGGGCAACCTGTCTTACCGCGTACCCGAACGCCCACTGGACGTGATTGCGCTGCTGAGCGACTCCACCCGCTCAGGCACGCGCGAAGGCGTATCGACCGCCGCTTCCCGCCGGACAGAGATCAGCACTCACTTTTCACCGAGGGGAAGCGCCTCTCAGTGCTGTGCGCAACCCTGCGACGACATCACCCCAGCGCGAGGGCGCCGGCGACGACGTTGTTCTCCCCTCACTTCGGAGGTTGGGCTGCTCGACCAGCAGTCGCGGTCGAGCGGCTCCTGGCGAGCTGATCGCCGCGGCGCAGGCACGTTCACTGATCGTCCCTTCCGACACGTTCAGCGGTCCCTGTCACGAGGAGGAATGCACCGACGACTCGTAATCCGAGAACAACGCTCGGTGGATCGTCTCGGTCGTGTCAGATCCGGTGGCCGAACACTCTGCCGGCGTCGCGCCAGGAGCGCGTTGACGCGCATGTGGATCGAGGCGGCGGTCGTGTCCTCGGGTACTGCGATGGTCCATAGACAGAGTATGGCCTTCCGCTCCCTACATGATGCGCTTCCCCCCGCCGTGACACCCGCGGCCAGGACCGGGCACCGCCTGTAAAGGTAGTCTTGACAAGCATGAGTGTAAAGGTAAACTTGACAAGTGTGGATCACCGACTCAGCGCGTACACACAAGATCAGCGATGACGACATCACCCACGCGTTCGAGAACGCGATCCGCTACGTCGAATACGAGTACGACGGCGAGGAAAGGCTCCTCATCATCGGCACCGACACTGCAGGGCGACTTCTCGAACTGGTCGCCGTGCCCGCCGGCGAGCCGAACCGGATCATCCACGCAGACCGCCTTCGAGCGAAGTTCTACGACTACCTCCAGGTGATACACATGCAGACGATCAAACGCACCAACGCAGACCCCACAGGCCTCGACCACCTGGACCCGAACACCACCGAAGCCCGAGACGCGAAGAACCTGCGGCGTATCATCGCCGCCCGCAAGCACCTCGCCGACGCCGAATCCGAACTCCGCGCCGCCGTCGCCGCCGCCCGCGAAGACGGCGACTCCTGGGCGGCGATCGGCCTGGCACTCGACACCACCCGGCAAGCCGCCTACCAACGGTTCGGGACCACCAAGTAGGCCACAGCACACCAGTCCGGAACGTCTCGAGGGTTGTCGTTCCGGGTTGAAGTCCATCGCGGGCGAACCTCGAACCGGGCCAGAGCGCGGGTCGTGCATCAGGCGGGGCGTCCCATCGACGTGGTGTGGACCGAGGTGACCGAAGCACCTGTCTACGCCATCGACGCCGTCGCGTATGTCCTGCGTTGCCTCGATCTCACCTCGCCAACGACACCGCCGTCACCATCACCGATCGGGACGAAGAGTGGGACGACGCACTGCATGCACTCCCGAGCTCCCTCGATCTTCCTGGCGTGGACCTCGCCGCCGCGGTTGACGCCCTCACACAAGTCTGTGCCATCTCCGTCAGCGAGACGGGCGTTGAGCCACGACGTCGATCTCCTCGCACAGCGATCCGATCCACTTCGGCATCGGAGTTCACGATCGCTACGAGGCAACAGCACCACAACGCGCTACCGTGCCCACCATGGGTACCAGCTTCCACGCACCCCACCCCTGGCCGCACATCACCACCACTCTCCGAGGCCCAGGACCCCGACACGTCGCGATCGCCCACCTCGACCACACCGCACCCGACCTGCTCCCCCTGCGTGCCGGAGACGTACTGATCGTCAACGCCGCCCGGAACGCACTCCGCGCCCACGCCACCTCCCCCACCGCCCTCGCGCAGTTCGTCGAGAACGGGGTGCGGGTGCTGTCCACACCGAACCTGCACACCGGCGTCCTCGTCACCCCTGATCTGGCGATCCTCGGCCCTGTCAGTGCCTCACGCAGCTCCACCCTCGCGGACGAAGCCGCCCTTATCACCGACGACCCCGACACCATCGCCGCGGCCCGCCGCTTCATCGACAATCTCGACGACCTCACCGACATCGACCAGACATTTCTCGACAACGCCACCACCCTCTGGCAGATCGGACGGAGCATTCCCCTCCCGGGAATCGGCGCCCAACGACGCGCACAACCCGACTTCCTGCCCACCACGGTGACACGAATGTTCCTGCGGCACATCACCAACTACACCCCCAGCACCGACGAACAACAACAGTGGGCCGACATCACCACCCCCGGGTCCTCCACCGCAGGGCCGGTATCGGCCTATCCACTCGAATGGCTTCGCCTCGACACCCCCGACGACCGCGACCGCTTCCGCCGCGGGGATGTCCTGATCCAGATCACCGCCGACAACACCTGGATCCACCCACCAGCAGTCATACACTCGGACCCCATCCGGCTCCCGCACACCCGCCACGCGATCGCCTACCAGCTACGCGCCCGGGTCGATCTCGACCCACTACCGGTGCCGGACGCCGCCACGATGCTCGCCGACCTCGGACACCCCAACCCCAGGCTGCGCACCGACCACCGCATCATCTCCCCCACCCTGCGGGCCGCGTTCCTACGCCTGTGGAACCTCTGAACCGACCAGCATCAGTCAGAGTGCATCTGAAAACTCCGGGTCGAGGGTCAAGCAGAACGGGCAAGCCGACGTGACATCGTGGCGATCATCGCGACGTGGACCATCGCCTCATGATGATCGGGTCGGGTCTCGTAATCCCGGACA
>NZ_JBAQXC010000097.1:0-7867 GCF_049299235.1 Rhodococcus sp. (in: high G+C Gram-positive bacteria)
GTTTCCCACGAGGCCGAGGGCCTTCGGTGCGGAGGATAGGGGATTTGAACCCCTGAGGGCGTTAACCCAACCCGCGTTCCAGGCGAGCGCCATAGGCCACTAGGCGAATCCTCCGTGGGGAAGCATACCGAACACTCTGCGATTCTTGCCAAACGAGCAGGTGGTTGTGCGTTTTCGAGGGGTTGTTCCGGGGCGATTCAGCGGTTGCGGGGGGTGTCCTCTACACTTGCCGATGGATCCCGCGCGGCGCGCATCCTGTGAACTCCCCCAGGGCCGGAAGGCAGCAAGGGTCAACGGGCTCTGCCGGGTGCGCGGGGTCCTCTCAACTCCGCCGATGCCCGTGTCGCCGTGCACGGTGAAAGGTTCTTCCGCATGCCTGCCCAAACCCAGATCGGGTTGATGAGCCATGAGGAACTCGTTGCAGAGCACGAGCGCCAGTCCGCCAACTACGACCGACTGAAGACCGAAAAGCTCACGCTGGATCTGACGCGCGGAAAGCCGTCCCCCGAGCAACTCGACCTCTCCGCGGAGCTGCTGTCGCTGCCGGGCGCGGGTGACTACCGCGATGCCTCCGGCACCGATTGCCGCAATTACGGCGGCCTCACCGGCCTCCCGGAGCTGCGCGCGATCTTCGCCGAGTTGCTGAACATCCCCGTCGAGAACCTCATCGCAGGCAACAACGCCAGCCTCGAGATGATGCACGATCTGATCGTCGCGTCGCTGCTGCACGGCGCAGTCGGCTCGCCGCGCCCGTGGTCTCAGGAATCGGTCGTCAAGTTCCTGTGCCCGGCGCCCGGCTACGACCGCCACTTCGCGATCACCGAGTCCTACGGCATCGAGATGATCCCGGTGCCGCTGCGTGACGACGGCCCGGACATCCATGTGATCGCCGAGTTGGTCGCCGCTGATCCGCAGATCAAGGGCATGTGGGCGGTGCCGACGTATTCGAACCCGACCGGTGCCGTCTACTCCGAGGACGTTGCCCGGGCACTGGTGTCGATGCCGACCGCCGCTCCCGACTTCCGGATCTTCTGGGACAACGCATATGCGGTGCACCCTCTGGTCGAGGACTGCGCACCGGCGGTCGACATCCTCGGTCTCGCGGCCGAGGCGGGCCACCCCGACCGGGTGTTCGCGTTCGCATCGACGTCGAAGATCACGTTCGCCGGTTCCGGCGTCAGCTTCTTCGGCTCGTCTGCAGACAATCTCGCCTGGTACCAGAAGTTCCTCGGTATCAAGACCATCGGTCCGGACAAGATCAACCAGCTCCGGCACCTGCGGTTCTTCGGCGACGCCGACGGGGTTCGTGTCCACATGACGAAGCACCGCGAGATCCTCGCGCCGAAGTTCGCGCTGGTTCTCCGCATCCTCGAAGATCGCCTGGGTGCGTCGAAGGTCGCGTCTTGGACGGAACCGAAGGGTGGCTACTTCATCAGCCTCGATGTCGTCGAGGGCACCGCGAAGCGCGTCATCGCGCTGGCGAAGGACGCCGGCATCGCGTTGACCGCCGCCGGATCGGCGTTCCCGTACAAGAACGACCCGGACGACCGGAACATCCGTCTCGCGCCGAGCTTCCCGTCGCTCGACGAGCTGGCCACCGCGATGGACGGTGTCGCCACCTGCGTGCTGCTCGCCGCAACCGAGAAGGCTCTCGCCGACTGATCGGTCAGCCCGTTTCCGTCCCGCGCGCGATTTTCTCGAGCGCCCGCGCGCGGGTTCATCGAGCGAATGTATCGCTGGGTCGATTGAAGGAGACGAGCGATACATTCGCTCACTCCGCGTAAGTTGTGCCCAGGCTGTGGACAACCCTGTGGACAACTCTCGGTCCGACGCATGTGATCTGGAAAAACGGATCGACTGGGCTTTCTCGACAGGAAGTGCCATACTCCCCGATCAGGGTCGCCGCGAGTCCCGCGGCGGGTTCGGAAGTGGTGAGTGTGATGGAAGACCGCGCTCTCGTGAAAACCGGAGCCGGCGCAACTGTCGTCGCGTCCGTGACGGGATGCCACGGTGTGCTCGACGTTTTTCTGATGGCGCTCGACATCGACGCCTCGACGATCCCGCGACCACCGGTACCACCGGTCGATGCGATCGAACCGTTCCTTCCTGCGCGGGTCGGCGCGGTCCGGGCCACCGATCACGGCGTGCGGCCGGCGGTTCTCCTCGCATACCGGCATCTCGTCGACCGCACGCGCCCCGAGGTGTCCTTCGGGGTCGCGACCGGGTCGCTGCGGGCAGGTTCGTCGGCCCGTCCGTTCGTCGGCGCACCCGCGACGTGCGTGTCGTTGTGGGAGATCCCTGGGCACGGCCTCGTGCTTGCGTTGGAAGCGCTGAGGGACAACACGTCCCCGCTGATCGGCCGGCGCATCGACCCGTTGCAGGACCGCGACGGGCAGGGCTTCCGGCCGGTCGTGGACGGATTCCTCGCCCCGTTCGGCCTGACGTCGTCGACGTCCCTCGAAGGACTGTTCCCCGGCATCAACCGGATGATGCCCGCGCCGACGACGTACCGGCCGCTCCACGACGTCGTCGCGCACCGCCATCGTGGTGTCGGCGACCGTGCGGTCGTGGAGGCGCTGATGGTGGAGGTGGTGTCGAGCGGCGGCGACCGGGTGCGCGACCTCGTCGACGGCACGACGACCGGTCCGTTCGCCCGGGCTGTTGCTCGAGAGTGGGGCGTCCTGTGGAGCTGGGACCGTGTGCACCTCGTCGATGTGCCGGCGCAACCCGGCGCCGCGATCGCCGTGCGCGAGGACTCGGGTGCCGTGCTGCTCGACCTCGACGCTACCTCGGAGGACAGCGACTTCGCGGCGTGCGGTGCCGGCGAGATGATCTTCGGACTTGTGCAGTGGGTCGCGATGCGAGCGAGCTGCTCGCGGGACTTCTGGCAGGTGCTGGCACATCTGCGCAACCACGAGGACCTCGACGGCGACCGGCTCCGCGCCGCACTGGACGACGTCGCCGCGATGCAGGCCCGTAAGATGGAGCGGGCCCTGCTGCGCAAAGAATCGATACACGACAACCGGTTCCATTCATGGACACAGCCGACGCAATTGCGTTCGGTGTTGGTGCGTCGGGTGTCCGACGAGATCGCCGATCTCGACGGCGAACTCGCCGAGGCGGCGGACGTGATCGAGCACGCGGTGCGTCGCAGCGCCGAACTGCGCGGTCAGCGTCATTCGCGGCTCGCCCGCGCATGGTCTGTGGTGGCATCCGCCATCGCAGTCGTCGCATTGTTCGCGGCCTTGGCCGCGGTGCCTGCCGCATCCGAACCCACGCTGTTCCCGCACTGGCTGCACGCGTTCAGCGTCACGCTGGCGCTCACCGTCGTCGCGGTTGCCGTCGCCGTACTGTGGCGACGGCGGTGAGGCGCGGTGCATGATCGACACATGGCATCGACGCTGAATCTGGCCGGAGACCCGGACGCCGACGCACTGCTCGCCTCCGACCCGTTGGCACTGCTCATCGGAATGCTCCTCGACCAGCAGGTTCCGATGGAGACGGCCTTCGCGGGTCCGAAGAAGCTCGCCGACCGGCTCGGCGGACTCGATGTGCACGCCATCGCGGAAGCCGGTCCCGACGGCTTCGTCGCCGTCTGTGCGCAGCCCCCGGCCGTGCATCGGTTCCCGAAGTCGATGGCACAGCGCATCCAATCATTGTGCGCAGCAATCGTCGACGACTACGGCGGTGACGCGTCCGCCATCTGGACGACGGGAGATCCGGACGGCAAGCAGGTTTTGACGCGACTGAAAGCACTGCCAGGTTACGGCGACCAGAAGGCCAGGATCTTCCTGGCGCTGCTCGGTAAGCAGATGGGTGTAGCGCCGACGGGTTGGCGCGAGGCAGCAGGCGACTACGGGCAGGACGGGTCCCGCCGATCCATCGCCGACGTCGTCGACGAAAAGTCGCTGCACGAGGTGCGTGAGTTCAAGAAGTCGGCGAAGGCCGCAGCCAAGGCGAAGCGGTAGCCGCTGCCTCGCTTCCGAGCGACCGACCTCCTTGTCCCGAGCGAGTGGTACGCCCGGTCGATTGAAGAAGACGAGTGTGCCATTCGGTCGGAACCCGGTGGCGCTGTCCGCCGGTCTCGGTTCCTGCAGCACGTCACCACAGGCTTACGCGACGAGGCTGTTGCCGACGACAATCGGTCAGGAATCGAGAAGCGCACGATGCCGGCCGATTCCTAACGTGGATATCATGACAACCACGACAGCACATACCACGTCCATCGCAACCGTCACCCTCGAGGTGACCGACGTCGACGCTGCGCGTCGCTTCTACACGGCGTTCGGGGTCGATGCTTACATCCAACTGCGGGAAGCGTCTGAGAACACCGGTGGTTTCCGGGGATTCACGCTCGCTCTGACGGTGTCGCAGCCCGCGACCGTGGACGCTTTCCTCGATGTCGCCGTCGAAGCAGGGGCCGAAGCGATCAAGCCGGCCGCGAAGTCGCTGTGGGGCTACGGGGGTGTCGTCCAGGCGCCCGATGGCACGATCTGGAAGGTCGCGACGTCGGCAAAGAAGAACACCGGTCCCGCCACCCGTGACATCGACGAGGTCGTCCTGCTGCTCGGCGTCGACGATGTGAAGGCCGCCAGGAACTTCTACGTCGAGCGCGGGCTCACCGTCGGGCGGAGTTTCGGTGGCACGTACGCCGAATTCGCCTCCGACGCTTCGAGCCCGGTCGAGTTCGCGCTGTACAAGCGCAAGGGTCTGGCCAAGGATCTGGGGGTTTCCGTCGACGGTAGCGGCTCTCATCGCGTCGTCATCGGCGGTGGTGCAAGCAATTTCGTCGATCTCGACGGATTCGTGTGGGAGGCTGCGGGTCGGTAGGGTCGCGTCGTGCGGTGGCCGCGTCGACGAATCGCTGATCGCGTAGGACTGGGACGCAGGTGCTCTGTCCGAGCTCCGCCGCGACCGCGACGTCGTCTGCGTATCCGGCCTCGATCAACTCGCGACCTGAGGCGCAGTCCCGCAGCGCATCGATCATCCGGGCCTGTACCGCTGTCCACGCGTCCACGGCGACCTGCGCCTCCGGAGACAGCGGGCCGGGCGCAGGGAGTTCGGCGATCACGGCACCGGCGCCCCACAGATCCTCGACGGCCGGGCGGAGCGCACCGTCGGGCCATTTCTCACCGCCGGCGACGATCGCGACCACCGCGCCGGGGTGGTGGAGTCCGATCCACCGGGCAACCGCACTCGCATTCCGGAGCGACGCAGCGACACAGATCGTCGCGGTCGCACCGAGTTCACAGGCGATCGACGATCCGTTCGGCGACGGCAGAACCAGGCGCTCGAGGCTGGGTGCCGCGCGAATCGTGCCGGGCGACAGGCTGACCGTGCCGGGTCGGGCGGCTCGTCGGCCGACGGCGAGCGTGGCGCCGCGCTCGGCGGCGTATGCGGCGGCGCCGTCGTCGTTCCAGCGGTACGGGAACACCTCCACACCGCGGTCGAGTGCGACGGACAGTGTCGTGGTGAACGAGAGAACGTCGACGACGACCGCGACGTCGGCACCGGCAGCCACAGCCGCGGCGCCGGAGAGACCCCACTCGAGCCGGATACTGAAGTCGCGTTGCGTGTGTGCCGGATTCACCCGGCCAGCGTGTCACAGGCATGTCGGACCCGCGGGCAGGTGGCGCACGAATTGCATCCGCGTCGAGCGGCGTCGTCCGCTGATCCGATCGTGGGGGCGGGTGGCCGACGGCGGAGCGGATACGGCGAGTTCAGCCCTGCGCCTTGCCGATTCGCCAGTACCCGGTGAACGTGACATCGGACTTCGCGATACCGCGATCGTTCACCAGGTGCCGCCGCAAACCGGACGCGAGCGTCTGCTCGCCGGCGATCCACCCGTAGAGGGATTCGCTCGGAAGTTCCGCGTTGCGAACGGCATCGACGACGAGCGCGCCGACCTCGGTGGCCGGATCAGTCCGGATCAGCCAATTGACGGGCACACCGTCGGGTCCCCCCAGGTCTTGGGTGTCGGCGGCATCGGCGATCTCGACGTAGACCGCACCCTGCAGGTCGCGCGGCGCGGACTTCAGGATTCCGGCGATCGCGGGCAGTGCGCTTTCGTCACCGGCGAGCAGCGACCACGTCGTGTGTTCCGGTGGTTGGTACGTGATGCCCTCGTCGAGCAGGCCGACGGTTGTGCCCGGCTCACAGTTCGACGCCCAGGCGCAGGCCGGGGTGTGGTCGCCGTGCATGGCGAAGTCGATGTCGAGTTCGGCTGTCTCGCCGAATGTTCCGGCTCCTGCGCTTCGGTGTTCTCGGACGGTGTAGTTGCGGACGAGTGGTCGGTGTTCCTTGCCCATCATCAGGTATTGCGCGTACCAGAGGTTGCTGGCGGCGGTCGGCAGTCGCAACCCGTGCCGCCCGGGCATGAACAGCCGGAACCACTGGTCGAAGCCCATGGGGGTGTAGTCGGCGAGATCGTTTCCACCGATGGTGACGCGCACGAAGTTCGGGCTGATCCGTTTGCTCGCGAGTACGTCTGCGGAGAGGATCCGGCGGTCCTCCGGCTTGAGGTACTTCGTGCGCTTTACCACGCCGGTGAGGTTAGCAGACCCTTACCCATCTGTCGGTGGTCTCGCGCAGCAGGCCACGCTCGGTAGTGTGCCGGGTACGGAACAATTCGACGCACGCGTATTCGACACAAGGGAGTCCAGGTGCCTCAACTGCTGCACATCGATTCGTCCGCCGAGATGAACGCGTCGGTCTCGCGGGCCCTCACCGGGTTGTTCGCCGAGATCTGGCGGGATCTCGGCGAAGGCCACACCGTCGTCCGGCGCGATTTGCACCGCGATCCGTTGCCGCATCTGCCCGACGCGGGTCTGCACTACGCGGCGCGTCTGCGTGCGGACGGCGAGACCCCCGATGTCGCGGCGGAGAAGCTGCAGGCGGATCTGATCGCGGAGGTCGCGGCCGCGGATGTCGTCGTGATCGGTGCCCCCATGTACAACTGGTCGTTGCCGTCGACCCTCAAGGCGTGGATCGACTACATCCACGTTCTCGGCACCACCGTCCCGTTCGACACCCCGGATCGCCCGTTCGCGGGTAAGCCCGTGGTGATCGTGTCGAGCCGAGGCAACACGTATGCACCGGGTACGCCGGGTGAGGGCACCGACCACACGGTGCCCCCGCTCCAGCAGGTTCTCGGTGTCTCGCTCGGGATGTCTGTCGAGGTGGTCGTTGCCGAACTCACGCTCGCCCATCGTCTGACACCCCTCTCCGTATTTTCCGGGCAGGCAGAGGAAAGCCGTTCCGCCGCTGAGAAATCAGTACGTACCTTCGCGACCGAACTGGGCACCCGTTCGTGAGATGAGCGGGCGGGACGACGACCGCCATCCGATTCGGGACTTCCGGCGCGGATGGTGTCGCGACACGCACTCGGAAGATTTGCCGAGCCTCGGCGAATCGGGTCTGATCGGAAGTGGGCAGCATGCCAGGGCGGGCTCACCGCCCGGTGCCCGAGAAGGAGGGATACTCATGCAGGTCCAGCTCAACAAGGACAGCAACATCCAGATCGACGAGGACATCGCCGGACGCTTGGAAGGTGACCTGGAGTCCGCGCTCGAGCGCTTCGGCGATCGGATCACCCGCGTCGAGATCCATCTCGGTGACGAGAACGCCGCGAAGCCCGGCGTCGACGACAAGCGCTGTGTGCTCGAAGTCCGCGTCGCAGGTCAGCAACCGATCGCCGTCACCCATCATGCGGGCTCGGTGAAGGAAGCGTTCGACGGTGCCGTCGACCGTCTGCAGAATCTGCTGGATTCCAAGATCGGTCGTGCCGGCAACCACAAGGGCGGCCAGTCGATCCGCCACATGCAGGTCGACGAGACCACACTCTGACCTTCGGCAGCCGGGTTCGCCA
>NZ_JBAQXC010000098.1:0-16558 GCF_049299235.1 Rhodococcus sp. (in: high G+C Gram-positive bacteria)
CGGCTGCACTCGACGACCGTGAGCGCAGCCGCCGGCCGGCGGGCGGATAGCGAGCACCGTCCGGGGCTCCTACGCCTGAGACGCCGAAGTCCGCCGCAACCGGGTGTTGACGAACTCACCCATTCCCCAACGGCCGAGCTCGCGACCGAAGCCGGATCGCTTCACCCCGCCGAAGGGCAGCCCGGGAAGAGTGGTGCCGTGCTCGTTGATGTACGCCATGCCCACCTCGAGCCGGTCGGCGATTTCCTGTGCACGAGCGATGTCGCTGCCCCACACCGAACCGCTGAGCCCGAAACCCACGTCGTTGGCCAACGCGACCGCGTCGTCGACCGAATCGACACCGTAGATCACCGCCACCGGACCGAAGATTTCCTCGGCGTAGGCATCCATGTCCCGGGTGACGCCGGTCAGGACGGCAGGACGCATGAAGGCACCGTCTCCGTCGACGGCGCCGCCGCCGGTGTGCAGGGAGGCGCCCTGCTCGACGGCACGCTCGACCTGTCCGACCACCGTGTCGCGCGCGGTGACCGACGACAACGGCCCGACCTGGGTGCTCGGGTCCGTGGGATCACCCACCCGGGCTGATTCGAAGACTCGACTGACGATGGACACGAACTCGTCGACCTTGTCGTTGGGCACGATCATGCGTTTCGGCGAGTTGCAGGCCTGACCGGCATTGGACAGTCGTGCCCGCGCCGCGGTCGTGGCGATCTGCTCGATGTCACTGTCGTCGAGCACGATGAGCGGGTCGGAGCCGCCCAATTCCAGGACGACCTTCTTCAGATTCCTGCCCGCGGTTTCCGCGACCGACGCGCCCGCGCGTTCACTGCCGGTCAGCGAGATGCCGCGCACCCGAGGGTCGGCGATCATGTCGGCGATCTGACCGCTGCTCGCGTGCACATTGACATAGACGTCCTCGGGCACACCGGCAGCGTGCACGATCTCGGCCATGACCTCGGACGACGCCGCACAGATGGATGCGTGTTTGAGGATGATGGTGTTGCCCGCCATGAGATTGGGGGCAACGAATCGGGCCACCTGATAGTACGGGTAGTTCCACGGCATCACCCCGATCAGCGGACCGATCGGCTCGATGCGGATCAGGGACTCGTCGGCTCCTTGGGGATCGAGTTTCTCGCCCTTCAGCAGGTCCGGCCCGTGCTCGCCGTACCAACGGTAGATCGCACCGGCGAGTTGGACCTCGCCCACCGCTTCCTTCGTCGGCTTGCCCATCTCGGTCGAGATCAGATCGGCGAGTTCCGCCTGGCGAGCATCGTAGGCGTCGGCGATACGGACCAGGAGTTGTGCCCGTTCGGTCACCGGTGTCGCACGCCAATCGGCGAACGCAGCGTCGGATCGGCGCAGGACGTCGGTGACGGCCGCATCGTCGAGTTCGGGGAACTTCCGCTCGGTCGTACCGGTGGTGGGGTTCAGTGTCACGTACGAGGACATATCGTGTTCCTTCCTGTATGCGCATGCGATCCGTGCCTGCATGCAGGCACGCCGCCCGACTCGAACCCGGCAACGCGTGTCGCGTGCCGGCCGTTCGACTCCCCTACTGATGCCCCCGTCGCAGAGTCGTAAACGTCCTCCCGTGCCGGAACACACATTCGGACACGGTTGCGTCACAGTCGCCCTCTACTCACGTCACATCTGCCACATCCGTATACATTTGCCCCACTTCGGGCGGGCAGAGCCGACATCGAGGAGAGCCGTGCCACACCATCGGATCACCGCGCCGCGGGCGCGCCTGGCCACCGGCAGCAGGTGGTGGATCGGTGTGGCCCTGGCGTTGGCCACCGCCCTGGTCGCACCGATCCAGACGGCACACGCGAATCCGGTCGTCGAACCGGTCGCCGCCGATCCGACGATCATCCGCACCGACGACGGCATGTACTACCTCTACAGCACCGCGGACGACTGGGGCGACGGGCGCGGCATGCATTCGATGTCGATGTTCGCCTCCCACGACCTCGTAGACTGGATGTACGTCGGCGACGTGTTCGATCGTCCCCCGGCGTGGCACGCACCCGGCAAGCATGCGTGGGCCCCGAGCATCCACGAGTTCGACGGCGTGTATCACCTGTACTACTCGCTCCACGACACCGCAAATCCCTGTATCGGCGTGGCGACCTCGCCGAATGCGGACGGGCCGTGGACGGATCTGGGGAGGCCGGTGTTCTGCGCTCACGACGTGCGCATCGACGGCACGATCGACCCGTTCGTCTGGGACGACGGCACCACGAAGACGATGCTCGTCGGAAACTTCAAGGGCGTCTACGCGATTGGGTTGACCCCGGATGGCACGGCGCCGCGGGACACTCCAGTGAAGGTAGCCGACGACCGATTCGAAGGCCCGTTCGTGGTGCACCGCAACGGTTTCTACTACCTGTTCGTCTCGGCCGGAAACTGTTGCAACGGAGGCAATACCGCGTATCGGGTGCTCGCGGGCCGGTCCACGTCCCTGACCGGGCCGTACCTCGATCGCAAGGGTCAGGATCTGAGCGACGGTGGTGGTGCACTGATCCTGGCGGGCAGCGACCGCTGGGCCGGCCCCGGCCACAACAGCGTCGTCACCGACGACGCCGGAAACGACTGGATCGTCTATCACGCGAGTCCGCGCTGGGACATCACGTTGCCCAGTGGCGCCCAACGGCGCGAAGGCCTCATCGACCGGATCGTGTGGGCGGACGACTGGCCCGATGTCGGGGACGGGTCACCGTCGTCGACGCGCCCGGAGCTTCCGTTCGTGGACCTTCCTGCGACGGTGTCGCTGACGGTCGATGCCGCGACCGCGGTATCCACACCGGGCGGCACCGTCGACGCCACGGTGCTCGTCACCGCCGGTGATTCGCCCTTCTCGGGCAGCCTGTGGCTCGGGGCCGGCGCACCCGGCGGCGGGATCGGCGAGACCGTGGCCGCCCCGATCGAGGTGACGCTGCAGCCGGGTGAGGTACGCGAGACGACGATGACCTTCCTCCCGCCGATCTCGCCGACCAGCACCTACGATCTCTACGCCCTCGCAGGCACGAGCGACGCACATGTCGTCGATTTCGGTGCGGTGCACGGCCTCGAGGCTCGTCCCCGGCCTCCGGCACCCGGCGTGCCGAGCGGTTCCGCGTTGTAAGTCCGGGCCGCGGCCGCCCCGACGGCAACGATTCGGCAGGATCGTCGACGTGGTTACGTTCGCAGCCGAGGTCGATCCGTACGATCCAGCGGTCTTCGCCGATGTCCGAGGTGGGCTCGGGTGGCAGATCGACCATGATCGTTGCGCGATATTGGTGCACGATCTACTTCCGTACTACGTGAGCGTGCTTGCTGCCGAGACCCGAGCTGCGGTGGTCGACCGGTGCCACGCCGTGGTGGACTGGGCATTCGACTGCGACGTGCCGATCGTCGCGTCGGCGCCGCGCCCTGCCACGACGACGACGCAGCGCGGGCTCGGCGGCCTATTGTGGGGTCGGGGGCCGGATGCGACCGAGGTCGAACGGTCCTGTGTGCGCGGCATGGACGATCCGGCTGTCGTTCGGGTCCACAAGCGGTCGCTGAGTGCGTTCTACGCCACCGACCTCGAGGTGGAACTTCGGCGGCGAGGCAAGGATCAGCTTGTGGTCTGCGGCGTCTTCGCCTCCCAGGGAATCGTCGCGACCAGTTTCGACGCGTTGGCGAGAGACATCCAACTGTTCGTCGTGTCCGATGCTGTCGCCGACTACAACGCTGCCCTGCACGAGGTGGCACTGGCCCAGGTCGCACGGTCCACCGGGCACCTCGTCCCCGCCGGAGACTTCACGACTCCGGCCCGGTAGCCGGCAATGTCAAACATGCCACCTATGGCTGCGCGGCACCACCCTGGACCTCCCGCGCATCGTCGATCGCCCGTTGCATGTCGGCCAGGAAGCCATCGATCGTCCGTAGTTGTCCTGCGCTGTACTTCCCGATGGCGGTCGTCGCATTCGCGATCACCGGACCGAAGAACGACCAGCCGAGTTGGACGGCGTCGGGCGTGACCTGAATCAGGACTCGTCTACGGTCCCGCAGGTCTCGTTGACGCCGCACACGGCCGGACTTCTCCATGCGATCGATCAGCGCGGTCACGGACGCCGAGTTGAGGTGTAACTGTTCGCCCAACCACGTCGGAGTTGCCTCTAGGCCGTTGCGTTGCGCGTCGAGTAGGCAGATCAGCGCCCGGAGGTCGGTGGCATGCAGGCCGTGCGTTCGAGCGAATTCCGCTCCGAGCAGGTGCATCTCGACCACCAGCGCGCGGAGTCGATGCACCGTGTCCATCGGCTCGTCCGCCGGTTCGGGTCCGGTGTCCATCATGCCCTCCAGCGGTCGACAGTACGGCCCCGACAATCTACTATCTCGACAACCGAAATATCTCGATGAATCGAGATAACTAGTCGAGGAGCTCGGATGGCCCCACTGTCGACGACCGATTTCACCGCCACCTTCGAAGGCGCCGCCTTCTACCGCGCCTACGATCGCGTGCTCGAGAAATGGCCGGTCGAGGCCACCGGCGTCGATCTCGCAACGGAGTTCGGCACGACCCGACTGAACGTGTGCGGACCGCTCGACGGCCCACCGCTGGTTCTGCTGCCTGGTGCGGGTGCAACATCCACGGTGTGGTTCGCGAATGTTGCCGCCCTCGCCGACCGCTACCGGGTATACGCGGTCGACCTGATCGGTGACGCCGGACGAAGCACCGCCGACGGCACCCCCCTGCGCTCGACCGACGACCTGATGACCTGGTTCCGCACCGTCACCGAGACCACCGGCTCGACCGAGTTCGGTCTCGTCGGGCACTCGTACGGCGCGATGATCGCACTCGCGTATGCGCTGCGTGATCCGAAACGCGTTCGGAAGCTGGTGCTGCTCGACCCGAACTCGTGCTTCGCGGGGATGCGCGCGTCGTACCTCACCCGCGCGGTGCCGTTGCTGCTGCGCCCCACAGAGAAGCGCGAACGCGACTTCATCCGCTGGGAGACGGACGGGCGGCACATCGACGGCGACTGGCTCGACCTGCTCGCCCAGGGCGCGGCCTACTTCCCGAAATCGAAGACCATCGTCCCCAAGCGCCCCACGCGAAGCGCTCTCACGAATCTGCGGGTCGACACGACGGCAATCTTCGCGGCCGACAGCAAGGTGCACGACAGCGGGCGACTGGTCACGAACATCGCGGAGTCGCTTCCACGAGTACGCGCAGTCTCTGTCGACGGCGCAACGCATCACACGATGCCGATGAGTCCCGCCGCCGGGTTGAACGCCGCGCTGATCAACGCACTCTCTGTGTGACGATCACCTTGCCGCGGGCGTGGTGGGTGCCCACCGCGGCGAGCGCTTCGGGCGCACGGTCCAGGGTGAACACTGTGTCCACGAGAAGCCGGATGCGGTCGGTGGCGAGCAGTTGCCCCAGTTCGGTGAGCCGCTCCGTGGTGACGGTCGGGAACAAGACGCGCACCCGCTGCGGCGCGACGAGCCCATGCCACTGGGCCTTGACGACCCGCATGAGGGCACCGCCATCGGGCCCGTGCACCCCACTGTTCGGCAGAATGGCGCCGCCGCGCGCCACCACCCGCCGCCAGTCTCGGATGCGCACGCCGCCCGCATTGTCGATGACCGCGTCGTAGGGTGCGGCTGTGTCGAGAGGGTCCTGGGTTTCGTAGTCGAGGACGTGCTCGATCCCCAGCGCCCGCACGCGCTCCACGTTGCGACCGGAGCACACGCCGATGACGTCCGCACCGCGCAGCGCCGCCAGTTGCGCCGCGAACTGGCCGACGCCGCCGGCGACGCCGGTGACCACAACCCGTTGGCCCCGTTCGACTTTCGCCACGTCGACGGCGCACATGGCGGTGGTCCCGGCGATCGGAAGGGCGGCAGCGTGCTCGGGGCGGACGCCGTCGGGAAGCTCCGCGAGACGATGCCCGTCGGCAAGGGCGAACTCGGCGAACGTGGCGATGCCCTGCCCGAACACCGCGTCGCCCACCCGCCAGCGGGTCACTCCGGAACCGACGTCTGCAACTACGCCCGCCAGGTCCACGCCGAGCCGTCGCCGCACCGGACGCCGTAGTCCGATTCCCGGCCGCACGGCGCGGGGCACGCCGCGCATGAGGAACACGTCGGCCGCATTGACCGACGCTGCGGCAACCCGGACCAGAACCTGGCCCTTTCCCGGGGTGGGGACGGGTACGTCGCCCATCGTGAGAGTGTCGGCCTCGCCGTAGGCCGATTGAAGAAGCGCGCGCATGAAAACTCCTGAAGGGTGCGGAAACTCGAGGTCCGGTGCCGTGGGCACGGGCCTTGTGGGTGAGTGCAGTGTCGCCGGGTGCGGGTGGTGTCAGTGCGCGTCGTCGCCCATGTAGGTGAAGACCTCGTCGAGTGGGACGCGCAGCACGTGCGCGATCCGGAAGGCCATCTCGAGCGAGGGCGAGTAGCGGCCCTGTTCGATGGCGATGACGGTTTGGCGGGTGACGTCGAGGGTGGCCGCGAGTTCGGCCTGCGTGAGGTCGCGTTCCGTGCGCAGGTCGCGGATGCGGTTGGCGACCCGGGTGGGCTTGGGACCGCCCATCACAGACCGTCGCGGTAGGCGGCAAGGGTGACGCCCGTGCTCGCGAGCGAGCCCAGGAACGCGCCCACGAAGAGCACCGTCGCCGTCCAGAACGCCGGCGCGTCGAGCGCCAGCATGACGAGCGTCGCCAGCACGACAATCCCGACGATCCCGGCGCCTGTGGTTTCGGCGTAGCGCTCGATCTCGTGGTCCCGCGCGTCGGTGTGCGACTCGCCGCGGACACGCAGCCACAGCACCAGCATCACCACCGCGTACAGGCCACCGCCGAGGGTGAGGGACCACAACATCGGGCCTTGCCAGCCGACGTCGACGAGCGGAAGCCCGTCCGTGACGGCGCGCACGACGACGACGGTCCAGTACGCGAGGAACGTCACGATGCTGATGGCGAGACCTGCCCAGGTGTATCGCTCGGTGAAAGTCATGAAGCCTCCCGATGTCAAAGATTATTGACATGACTACCGTAGGGCGAGCGGGCAGAGCATGTCAAGAATATTTGACATCGGATGGCGCGGCGCGGTCCCCCAGCCCGAACCTCCAGCGGCACCTGCGCATTCACCGTTCGAGGCCGCGTACTGTGTCGTTCGCGGACCAGGCCTACCGTTGTCGGTGCCGTCAAGCTGCGCGCCGCGCGGTCAGCAGCAGGTATTCCCAGTCCATCGCTCCCCCGCCCTGATCCCAGGTGCGGCCCAAATCTGCGAGTGCCCGGTCGAGCGCCGCGACGCGGTCGGGTTCGTCTGCGATCGCGCGGTAGACCGCGATGGTCGGCCCGTAGGTGGCCTTGAAGAAGTCCCGGAATTCCTCGCCGGTGGCGAAGCGCTCCACCCGCAGTTGTGCCGTCCGAGCCTCCACGTCGGTGACCCGATCACCGAGCAGGGCACGCACATGGGTCTCGTCGCCCCACCGCGGTGGGGGTTGCGCGCCCGGAGGGGGCGGCGGCGCATACGGTTTCATGGTCGCGAACATCCGGCCGATGAAGCCGTCGGGGGTCCAGCTGAGCAGCCCGATCCGGCCGCCGGGCCGGGTGACGCGGACCAGTTCGTCCGCGGCCGCCTGGTGGTGCGGTGCGAACATGACGCCGACGCAGGACAGCACCACGTCGAAGCTCGCGTCGTCGAACGGTAACGCTTCGGCGTCAGCTTCCTGCCAGGTCAAGTCGACCCCGGCGGAGGCGGCGTCGCGGCGGCCGGCGTCGAACAGTTCGGGTGTCAGATCCGAGGCGACCACCGAGGCTCCGGTGCGCGCGGCGGGAATCGACACGTTCCCCGATCCGGCGGCGACGTCGAGAACCCGGTCTCCCGCGCCGACATCACACGAGGACACGAGGATCGGGCCGAGCTTCCGAATCACCTCGGTGGCGACTGCCGGGTAGTCGCCGAGAGCCCACATCGCGCGGTGTTTGGCCTTCACTGCACGATCGTCGGCCGGTGTTGTCGTTGCGTCGCTCATGATGTGTTTCCGGCGCGGGCGCTCCCCCGTTCGGTACGGAAAGAGCGATGCCCCGGTCTCCTTTCTCCTACTGTGGGATGCGTCCCGATGCGTAGACCCCGATTCCCTGACCCAAGAGACGTATCGGGCGCTACATCGACTGTAGGAACGGACTCCGTGGCACTTCCAGTACTGGATCTGTACCGCGGGCCCAGCACCACGTTCGCCTGTGGCACCGGATGCGACGGCCTAGCATTCGACCATGGGATCGTCGTATCACCAGTTCTGTCCGGTCGCGAAGGCGATGGAACTGTTCGACGAACGCTGGACGATGCTGCTGGTGCGCGAACTCGTGCTGGGCAGCGAACGGTTCAACGACCTCCGGCGGGGGCTTCCGCGGATGTCGCCCTCACTGTTGTCCACCCGGCTGCATCAACTGACCGCCGCGGGCATCGTCGCGCGGACCGGCGACGGCCGGGACGTGCGCTACACACTCACGCCCGCCGGACGGGACCTCGAAGCGGTAGTGGACGCGGTCGGCGCCTGGGGTCTGCGGTGGACCGGCCGACTGGGCGACGAGGACCTGGATCCGAAACTGCTGATGTGGGACATGCACCGTAATGTCGACCACACCGCGATCGGACCGGAACGGGTGGTCGTGCAATTCGTGTTCCCCGACGTATCGCTCGGGTCGCACCGGTGGTGGATGGTCGTCACCGCCGACGAGGTCGACGTGTGCGATGCGGACCCCGGATTCGAGGTGTCGGTCGCGGTCACCGCCGATCTGCGGGCGCTGACCGAGATCTGGCGAGGCGAACGACGGTGGCCGGACGCCGTGTGGTCGGGTGCAGTCACGATCGACGGCCCGGTCACCCTGCGCCGAAGCCTGCCGGGTTGGTTCGTCTCGCCGCTCGCGGAGAAACGCGCCGGCATGTGATCGGCACGCGACCGCCCGGTGACGAGGCGGTGAACGGCGACCGCCACTGGCGTGCACCGATTTCCGCGCCGCTACCCTGGCGGTCCTGACATCGCCGGAGTCCACCGGCGTGGGAACGAACGGAACCGCAGCCGACATGCCGACCCCTTCCGCCGACGCCTGGCGTTCGAGCGCCACCCTCGCCCGGTTGCGGGCGGGTCTGGCAACTCTCGGTCCCGGCGAACAGCGCGTCGCCCGTACCGTTCTCGCCGGCCCCGGCGCCGTGGTCGAAATGTCGACGTCCGGTTTGGCGGCGGCATCGGGCACATCACCGGCGACGGTGGTGCGGGCGTGCCAGCGACTGGGCTTCCGCGGCTTCCAACATCTGCGCCTCGAGTTGGCGCGCGTCACGTCCGACCCCGGACTTGCCGCGGCAGCACCTGTCGATGCGGCATTCGACGCGGCAACCGAAGCACTCACCGCGACCCGCGCGACGATCGACGCCTCGGGTTTCGCCGCAGCCGTGGACCTGATTGTGCGAGCACGACGAGTCCTGTTGGTGGGCAACGGATTTTCTTCACCTCCGATCCAGGATGCCGCATTGCGCCTGACCACGGCGGGCCGCAGCGTGGAGGCCCCGCTCGACATTCTCGGGCAGCAGTTCTCGGCGCGACTGCTCTCCGCGCACGACGTGTGCCTGGCCGTGAGCTATTCCGGTGCCAATACCCACACGCTGCGGGCAGGTGCGGCGGCGCGGGAGCGGGGCGCGTCGATCATCGCCGTGACCAGCTACACCACGACACCGTTGACGCGGATCGCCGACCTGGTGCTGTGGGCGGGTGCGGGTGTGCACGAGAACGAGGCGGATTCGTTCTCGGCCAGGATCAGCCAGTTCACGCTCTTGTACGCCCTGTACCGCGCGGTACTGGAGCATCCCGAACGAGGCACGGCCGATACCGGCGCTCGTGACGTCGTCGCGGACGCGCTCAGTGACACCCTTCCCGACGACACCCTTCCCGACGACACACTTCCCGACGAACCGGATCACACGGACGACGGTGATGATCGGGATATTTCCGACTGTTAACTTGCCCGCCGCCGGGCGTTCCGGAGAGTGGACCTGCCCATTCAGTCGGGCAGCCCACGATATGACCCGACGGAACACCGTTCCGGATTCAATGGAACGTTGATTGCGGAAGGCGGATCGTGGAGCCGATAGAAGTGGCCGGCACCTTCAACCTGCGGGAGGTCACGGGGCCGGGCCTGACACGGGGCGCCCTGTTCCGCTCCGCCGCGCTCGACGAACTGACCGACGAGGGCCGGAACACGCTGTGTACGTTCGGGATCCACACGGTGATCGACCTTCGTGACGACTCGGAGCGCCTCTCGTCGACCGCCGACACCCCGTGGCAGCTGGCCCATCACCCACTGTTCGACCCACGCACCGGCCCCCCACGCACCGGAGACATCGGAACCGTCTACCGGTCGCTGCTCGACGAGCGCGGTGCCGCACTCGTCGGCGCGCTGCGCACCCTCACCCACACGCCGGGGCCGGTGCTGGTGCACTGCGCGGTCGGCAAGGACCGCACCGGACTGATCGTGGCGCTGGCGCTCGCCGCCGCCGATGTGCCCGATGCGGCCATCCTCGACGACTACGCCACCTCCGGCCGATACGTGCGCCCGCACCGGGAGGCACACGTCCGGCGTCTACTGAACGGCACGGAACTCACTCCGGACGAGCATGCTCGAGCCGTCGAACTGCACCTCGATTCGCCGCGGGAGGCGATGGCCGCCGCGCTCGGTCACGTACGCGACCGGTTCGGCTCGATCGCGAACTACCTGTCGGTCCACGGCTTCACACCACGCGACGTGGTCGCGCTCCGCGTCCGACTCCGCTCGGCGCCCGAACTCACGGTCCTGCACCTGACCGACGTGCACGCCGCGGCCACACCGCTCTACGCACACGTCGACGGCGTCGCCCGCGTGCGGGCGGTCACCGAGCGGATGCAGTCGTCACTGCTCCGACCCGACGTGGTGGTCGTCACCGGAGATCTGTCCCACCACGGCGATCCCTCGGTCTACCCGGCGCTGGCGGCAGCGTTCGACGACCTGCGCACCCGGCTCGGCTGCCCGGTCGTCGCCGTCCCCGGCAATCACGACGATCCGACTGCCTTCGCTGCGGTGTTCGGCCGGCACCGCGTCGAGCACCTCCGCGGGTTCCGGGTGATCGGACTCGACACCACCACCGGGTCGGTGTCGCGGGCCGACCTCGATCGGTTGGCCCTGGAACTGCGCACTCCCGCACCGCACGGCACGATCGTGGCCCTGCATCATCCGCCGGTGCCGTCGCCGGCCGCCACCATGGCCGGTCGTGAACTGGTCGCGCCCGAGGAACTCGCGGCGGTGCTGTCCGGCTCGGACGTCATCACGATCCTCGCCGGTCATTTCCATCATCCGATGAGCGGAATCTTCGCCGGGATCCCGGTGTGGGTGGGCGGTTCGCTGGCCTACCTGCAGGACGCCGGGACACCCGCGGACACCGTGGTCGGGTTCGATGCCCCGGCGTATTCGATCGTGCGATGTTCCCGGCGCGCGGCGAGCGCCCTGCCCATTCCGTTGTACGACCCCGATGTGCTGTTCCGTGCGAGCCCCACGCTCACCGTCTCCGCACCCTGACCTGCTCACCGCCCCCGCTCTCGCATCCCCGACGAGGAGAAAACCGTGAAATCCCTGCCCCGTCTCGTGTCCACCGTCGCGCTCGGCGCGGCCACCGTGTTCGCGCTCGCCGCGTGTTCCGAACCGGCCGCTTCCGACACCGACTCCACCGGCACCGCCGCCGCCGACGTGGGGACCTTGACGGTCTACACCTCGGAGCCGCAGGCCAAGATCGATGCGCTCGTCGCGGCCTTCAACGAGGAGCACCCGGACATCACGGTCGAGGTGTTTCGCGCCGGAACCGGTGATCTGACCGCCCGCATCGAAGCCGAGCGCACCACCGGCGCGATCGGCGCCGATGTCCTGCTCGCGGCGGACGCCCCAACCTTCGAGGGATACAAGGCCGACGGGCTGCTGCAGCCGTACACCCCGGCCGACGTGGCCGCGCTGAACCCCGATGTCGTCGACCCCGACGGCTTCTACGTCGGCACCCGCATCATCCCGACGGTGATCGCCTACAACACCACCGCCGTCGACGCACCCCCCACCGCGTGGGCGGATCTGACCGATCCGAAGTTCCTCGGCAAGATCACGTTGCCGAACCCGGACGTGTCCGGTGCCGCCGCGTACAACACCGCGGTCTGGCTCAGCACCCCCGAACTGGGTGAGCCCTGGCTCGCGGGACTGGCCGCGAACCAGCCGATCGTCGCCGAGAGCAACGGGCCGGTCGGGCAGGCCGTCGCGGCCGGGACCCAGCCGGTCGGGATCGTCGTCGACTACCTGGTCCGTGAGCTGGCCGCGAAGGGTTCCCCCATCGCGCTGTCCTACCCGAGTGACGGAGTCCCGTACATCTCCCAGCCCGCCGGCATCTTCACCGACGCCGACAGCACCGAGGCGGCGCGCGCGTTCGTCGACTTCCTCGTGAGCAAGCGCGGACAGGAACTCGCGGTCGCGCAGCAGTATCTGCCGGTGCGCGGCGACGTGGGCTCCCCGACCGGGGCACCGGCGCTGACCGAGGTGGCCCTGCTGTCACCGGACCTCGAGGAGATCACGGCGATCCAAGACGAGGCCGTCGCGAAGTTCAATGATCTCGTCGGCTAATTCCACTTCTCTTCCCGCCGTCCGGGTTCCGCCCGGGCGGCGGCCCGATCCGGTGATGCTCGTGCGGATCGCGCTGTGGATCTTCGTCGCCGCGCTGATCGTCGCGCCACTGGCGACCGTCGTCTCGCTCGGGTTCGGCGGCAACCACATCGGACGGCTGATCGACGACGACATCGCCGGTGCCGCAACCAACAGTGTCGTGTCCGCGGGCCTGTCCGCGCTGTTCGCCGTCATCGTCGCGACGGCGATGGCCTTGTTGCTCGACCGCACCGATCTGCCCGGGCGCGGGGCGTTGCGCCTGATCCTGCTGTCGCCGCTGCTGGTGCCGCCGTTCGTCGGTGCCATCGCGTGGACCGGGTTGCTCGGCCCGAGCGGGATGTTGAACCGGTTCTGGGCGGACCTGTTCGGCGGGCCGCTGTGGAACATCTACGGCGGGGACGGTGTGGTGTTCCTGCTGACCGTGCACTCGTACCCGATGGCGTATCTCATCGTGGCCGCGGCCTTGCGCAGGGTCCCCGGCGATCTGGAGCAAGCCGCCCGGATCGGCGGCGCTTCCCCGTGGGGTGCGATGCGCACGGTGACCCTTCCGCTGCTGCGACCGGCGCTGCTCGCCGCATTCACCCTGACCGCGGTGTCGAATCTCGCCGACTTCGGGATCCCCGCGCTGATCGGCCTGCCCGAACGGTACGTGACACTGTCGACGATGGTGTACCGCTACATCCAGTCGGGAACCGTGGACCGGCCGCTCGAGGTGGTATCGACCATCGGGATCGCGTTGCTGGCGATCGCGGTGCTCGCGGTGCTCGCCGATCGGCGGCTGTCGCGACGCACCCGGCAACTCGACGGCCCGGTCACTCCCCCGCAGCCACTGCCGCTGTTCTGGGCGCGGACCGCGGCCGGGATACTCGCGTGGACGGTGGGTCTCGCACTGACGGTCCTGCCGATCCTGGCTCTCGCCACCCAGGCGTTGCTCCCGGCACCCGGCGTGCCGTTGACCTGGAGCAACCTGACCCTCGACAGCATCATCACAGCAGTCACGGCACCGGGAACCGTAGTGGGACTACAGAATTCGCTGTTCCTGGCGATCAGCGCCGGTGCCGTGTGCGCGGTGGCGGGCCTGGCGATCGGGGTGCTCACCACCCGCACCACCGCCCGCGACAACACCGCCCTGGATCTACTCGCGCTGCTACCTCAGGCGATTCCCGGTCTGGTGGTCGCGGTGGGCTGGCTGATCGTCGGCCGCTACACGGGCCTGTTCGACACACGCTGGGTCATCTTGTGCGCCTATGTCACCGCGTTCCTGGCGATCGTCGTGCAGGCGGTGCGGGCTCCGCTGTCCACCACACCGACGACACTCGAGGACGCGGCCCGCGCCGCCGGCGCGTCACGACTGCAGGCGCTGCGGGACGTGCCGTGGGCGATGACGGTGCCCGTCGCGGTGACCGGCGGGGTTCTGGTGGCGTTGACCGCGGTACGCGAACTGACGATGTCGGTGCTGCTGGTGGCACCGGGCACGCACACTCTGGGCGTGTCGATCTTCAACCTGCAGCAGGCCGGCGACTACAACGCCGCATCCGCACTGTCACTACTCGTCGCCCTCGTCGGCATGGCCGGTCTCGGCCTGGTCGCCGGCACCCGAGCGGGACGCCGGCCCGCCCCCCAGCGCTGACTCACAACACAGCGCTGACTCACAACACAGTGCCGACCCACAACACAGATCGGAAACAGCCCCGCCATGTCCGCCATCACACTCACCGGCGTCGACCTCCGCTTCGCCGACGGAACAGTGGGTTTGTCCGGTATCGACCTCGCGGTGCGCGACGGCGAATTCGTCGCCCTCGTCGGCCCGTCCGGTTCGGGAAAGACCACCCTGCTCCGCACGATCGCCGGATTCCTCGATCCCACCGCAGGGACCGTACGCCTCGGTGACGAGACGGTCGCCGACGGCACGCGCGCGGTCCCACCGGAGAAACGCCGGCTCGGCATGGTGTTCCAGCAGCACGCGATCTGGCCGCACCGCACGGTGGGACGCAACGTCGCGTATCCCCTCGAGGTCGCGAAGGTTCCGCGGGCCCGCCGCGCCGAGCGGGTCGCCGAGGTACTCGACCTGGTGGGACTACCGGGATTGGAGAACCGTGATCCGGCGACGTTGTCCGGCGGCCAGCGTCAGCGGGTCGCGCTCGCCCGTGCGCTGGCGGCCCGACCGCGGGCGCTGCTGCTCGACGAGGCACTGTCCGCGCTGGACGAACCGCTCCGTGATCGGCTGCGGCTGGAATTGCGTACGCTCACCCGCGCGCAGAACCTCACGGTCGTGCATGTCACGCACGACCGCGCCGAGGCGCTGGCGCTCGCCGACCGGGTCGTCGTGCTCGACCGCGGCCGGATCCAGCAGGTCGACACCCCCGAGACGATCCTGCAACGTCCCGACTCGGCATTCGTCGCGAAGTTCCTGTCGGACGCGAATCTGCTGGCCGGTACCGTGTCCGGGCCTGGTTTCGTCAGTGACGACGGCGCGGTGCGGGTCGATCGGGAACTGCTGCCGGACACCCCGGACGGCGCGGGCACACTGGCGGTGCTACCCACCGACATCGAGGTGGTGTCCGTCTCGTCCGCGGCGGCCCTCGGGGGGATCGTGATGTCGTCGCTGTTCGGGCGTGACGCGAGCGACGTCGTCGTCTCCTGTCACGGGGCGCAGTTCCGGTGCTCGGTGCACGGGCCGCGTCCCACGGTCGGCGACCGTGTGGGTCTGACGATCCGCCGAGCCTTGTTCTATCCGGCGACCTCCGATGCCGGAACCGGGGTCGCACTCGCCGGGACGGCCGGATGACCGGCAGCACCCGGCTGATGCTGGTCCGGCACGGTCGCACCGACTGGAACCTGCGCGGCCGGTTGCAGGGAAGCGCCGATATTCCGCTCGACGATGTCGGACGCGCGCAGGCGCGGGCGGCCGCCCGGTCGCTCGACGGACACGAATGGGACATCGTGGTCACCTCGCCCCTGGCCCGCGCCGTCGAGACGGGGCGAATCATCGCCGCGCACCTGAAAATCGTTGTCTCCGAACAGGTTCCGGAGCTCGCCGAACGCAGCTACGGCGTCGCCGAGGGGTTGACCCGCGCGGACGCCGAACGGCGCTGGCCGGGCGGGTCGTTCCCCGGACTCGAGCCGCTCGGGGCCGTCGCGATGCGCGGTGTTCACGCACTGCGGTCGGTGGTCGCGGCGCATCCGGGTGGTCGGGTGGTGGTGGTCGCCCACGGCGCGCTCATCCGCGCGGTGCTCGGTGAGCTGACCGGCGGACCGGTACCGCGCATCGTCAACGGCGCGCTCAGCGAACTCGAATGGGCGGGGAGATGGACGGTGCATTCGATGAACCGCATCGGCGCGACGACCCGCCCGGACGCGCAGGGTTCCCCGCGCATTCCGGTCAGGACCCGTGGGCCGGGACGGGACGGGACGACCGGGTAGCCGGCGCGCAGCAGCCCACCGCGCACAGCGCTCCGTTACGCCCGGCACCGAACAACGGTTCGGCGCCGAGCCGCTCGGGTGCCCGACCTGCGGCGGCTTCCTCGACGAGGACACGCACGAGGCGCGGGAACCTGGCATCGGCCCCGGCTGTCGCCGCCCGAGCGAACGCCATTCCGAGGTCTGCGGCCTTCTGTTTCGCCTCGATGTCGAGGTCCCACACAACCTCGAGGTGATCGGACACGAATCCGACCGGAACCACGATCACGGCGGTCACCCCTCGGGCGTGCAGCGCCTCGAGGTGGTCGACGATGTCCGGTTCGAGCCACGGCACCTGCGGCGGCCCGGACCGGGACTGCCACACCAGGTCGTGGTCGTCGACACCGGCCGCGGCCGCGACCAACCGCGCGGCGTCGGCGACCTGACGGCCGTACAGG
>NZ_JBAQXC010000099.1:0-9239 GCF_049299235.1 Rhodococcus sp. (in: high G+C Gram-positive bacteria)
GGCTGCGACCGCGGCCGCGGCGACGGCCCATCCCCACGTCGAGGTCCACCGCTGCCCGGTGACCAGAACGCTCGAGGCGGTGAGCACGGTCGGCGGCAGTGTGAACAGCCACCACAGCAGGCCGGCACCGACGTACAGGCCCAGCGCCCCCAGCACGAGGGTCGCTGCCCGACCGGTGGCCGGTGCGTGGCGTCGTTCGAAGCGCCGGATCAGGGTGCGGATCGACCGCACGGACGGGAGGCTGTCGGTGATCACCATGAGTCGGCCTCCACGACCTGATCGGCGACCGCCTCCACCAATTCCGCATCGTGCGAGACCATCAGCACGGTTCGGCCCGATTGTTTCTCGGACGCGAGGACAGCTGCGAGCCAGCTGCGACCGGCGGTGTCGAGGTGTTGTTCGGGTTCGTCGAGAACCAGTAGCGTGCGGGGCCGGACGAACGCTGAGGCCAACGCCAACCGGTGACGCTGCCCGCTCGAGAAGGTCACCGGAAGCCGGTCTCTGACCGCGAGCAGGTCGACCTCGGCCAAGGCCTGTGTCGCCGCGTCGAACGGGTCGGGCACCCCGTGGCCGGTTGCGACGAGTTGCAGGTGTTCGTGGGCTGTGAGGTGGGCGAAGGCGGGCACCTCGCCGAGTACCGCAGCGACCTTGCGCCGGAAGGCCCGGGAGGTCTCGTCCACGGGTGTGCCGTCGATGTCGATGACACCGGCGTCGAGTCGGTCTGCGCCGACGACGCATCGCAACAGGGTCGACTTGCCGGCGCCGTTCGCGCCGACGACGGCGCAGCATCGGCCGGGGGCGACATCGAAGTCGACGCCGGTCAGAACAGGCAGGTCACCGAACCAGCGGTGGGCGTTGCGAATGGACACGGCCGGTACGCCGCGTGAATCAGGGATGGGCATGAAAAGGGGTCTCCGGTCATCCTCGAGGAACAGAACGGTTGAGGATGGGGACCGTGCAGCAGTGACCTCGTTCGAGTCCACGCCCGGCCGAGGCCGACGGGACAGAGCGCGTGCGGGCCCCCGTTACCGGGAGCCGGGTGCTCGCGGACGGGGCCGGCCTGCGGTGTCGGGATGACAGTGGCGGCGGAGTTCGCCGCGTCGGCGTTGTTCCTCGCTCGTCGGACCGCGAACGCTTCGTCCGAAGGAGAACAGCGGATCATCTGCACAGGTGACGAGCACGAGCGCTGCGACAGCAACGACCACGATCAGCAGGCTCGCCAGCAATGTGGAACTGTCCCCGGCGGACATCGAGGCGACCGGCATGGCCGCAGCAACGAGCCAGGACAGAACGAAGAACGCTACCTCCGCCCCGTTCCTCCACCCGTAACACACGCTGCCAGTTTATGGGACCGGCAGCGGAGGACCGGAGGCGTTGGCACGTATTCGCGACCAGGTAGCCCCCGAGTTCGAGGTGCACCCGCCATGTCCACGCAGTCGCCGCTACATCGGAATCGTGCCGTAGGGAGAAAGCAGCCACGCGACCGCAGCGGAGGTGTCGATCACCTCAAGAGCCACACCGGCCCGGCGCCGGGAACAGAACACCGACACGATCATCGTCTGCGGACCGGCCGAGCCCCTGACAGGCCCCTTTCTTCGCCCTCACGGACAGTGGACCAGAACCAGTCCTCCGCTATCGACAACACCGGCGACCGTCGGCGCCTTGTCGCCGCGGGCTTCGAGGGCCTGTCCCTAGCGCACCGGTTCTCCAGCCGCGGCCGGTCCACGCCCGCTGTCGGTGCGGCAGCGGGCGTCGGTGATGCTGCCGGCGTGCTCGATCATCGGGTCGTCGAGACCGTCCTCCGATGCGGGTATCGGCGACCGCGACGGGGATCTGTGCGCTGACCTGCCCGGATAGCGGATGTCGCTGCGCTGTTCGGTGGGGGTGGAGAAGCAGTACCCGAGCATGTGCGGCGGCACTGCGGAGTCCCGCAGAGTTCCCATCGACCGAGGAGTCACCGTGCACCTGTCCACCACCACCATCGTCACCATCGCGGCGGCCATGATCGCCCTGACCATCACGCAGGACGTGCTCCTGTGCCTGAAAGAACTGGCCTACGAGCGGCAAGGCCGGTCGAACCTCTCGAGCTCACTGGCAGTGATGAACTGGTTCCGCAACCGCACCCTTGCGTCCATGTCCCAGCTCGGGTGTTGCGCGGCCGCGATCGTGGCCACAGCAGAGTTCGGGCCGCTCGCCGGTGCGGCGGTGATCCTCGCGTTCGCCGTCATTGTGGTTCGTCCGCGGCCCGGCACCCGGGAGCTGGTCGCTGAGCAGATCGCGGCCTGGCGGGCAGCGCGCCGCTGACTATCACGCATCTTCTCCGCGGGCCCAGAGTCTGAACGGCCCTGTGGGCCCGCGGAGACGGGGGCAACGACAGGGACGTGCCGTCCCGCCTGGTCACAGGGGGCGATAGGTACTGGTGTGCCAGCTGGAGACGGTAACGAGCCCCGCACCGACCGACGTCGGGTCGTCCCGTGCGCACTGCGTTTGCCAGTGCAGACCCGATCATCGGCTCATCATCGGCGGTCGCCTCGGTGAGAGCTGACGCCGGCTACTCCAGGCGAAGAACAGGCGAGGTTGCTTCACGTGTCCTTCTCCGAGACGGAGTGGTGCGCGATCTATGCCGTGATCCGGTCCTGCTGCGACGGGCCCGGGTGTGGCGGGACATGCCGTCGGTGCAGGTCACGAGCGTAGAAGGGCGGCGGGTGACCACCGGTGGCGGCGGGGCCGGATGTCGGTGGCGGTCGATACTGTCCGCGGCGTACCTCGAAGACGGGAGCGAGCACGCGTGGGGGTTCACGATGACGGGCAGGGGACCGACGCGCAGCTGCTGGTGCCGGCGGATCAGGTTCAGCAGTGGGCTACGAACACGTATCGGGTTCGGTCGTGCGAGTTGGTACTGAGCCGGACTGTTGATCCCCTGCCTGGCAGCCAGCTGGATCGGGCCGATGCGATCTACCGCTGGGAGAAGATCTCGGTGTGGGCGCGCAGCTACCTGCTCGCGGCGACCGAGAGTCTGTGCCTGTGGGCGGATCTGGTGGCGCCGTACGATCTCGTCCCCGACGCAGTCAACAGGGTGCGGATGCGCCCGTATCTGCTGCTGGCCAGGTCGGGACTCGAGGCAGCGGCACACGCCATCTGGTTGCTCGACGTTCCGACCCGGACATTCGAGGAGTGTGTGAAACGGCATGTCCGGCTCATGCACCACGACTTCACCCTGCACAAGCAGGCACTGGAGGCGCGCGGGAGCGACGCCGGCCGGATCGAGGATCGGATCGCGAAACTGAAGGAGCGCGCCGCCGGACTTCCTTTCGAGGTCACGCCGACCGATAAGCCGCCGGGATACGAGAAGTTGGTGCGCAACGCAGCCACTGTGGTCGGCAAGGACGCGAACGAGTGGGCGTATCTCTGGCAGGCGGCCAGTGGAGCCGGGCACGGCCAGAACTGGTTCGGCATCGAGGGCTTCGACCTTCGACCGACTCGGGAATATGAGCCGGGGCACTTCCGGACGATGTCGGTGCCGGACTCGGTCTACATCACCGAAATGATCGAGGCCGCGGCCGCTGCACTTGCGTGGGGCACCACGCGGTGGCTGGACTATGGCGGCCATGACCGGAGCCTGATGTTCACAGCCATGCGAGAGGTCCACGCCAGGATGCCGAAGAAGCCAGGGGGCACCAGTTCGTAGGCACGTTGCGAGCCTGCGCGTTTGTGTCGGGGATCGGCTGCCGCCCCGCCCCGACTCCGTTGAGCGTCGGATGGGGCGGGAGCGGGCGAGCCAGCGGGTTCTAATAGGCCCTCTGCGGCCTGCATGGGGTGAGGTCAGCCGAGGAGCTGTTCACCTGCCCACTTCATGCCTTCCCACAGGACCCGGCCGCCGATGCCGGCGAGCAATCCGTCCGTCAGCGCGCGGGTGTGCCGGGTATTCGATGCGTGTAGATGGCGGGTGAAGACTGACCCCAGAGGGCAATCGATTCGATGGATCGGACCCCGTCGATACACTCCACACTTGCAACATGCAGCCATTGATCGCTTGTCTGCTGAACTAGGCGACGGCAGTCTCGCGGAGACGCGCTCGCACCACGTACTGCTGAAGGATTGGCTTTGAACATTCCCGACATCGATTTCACCCGCATCCGGTCCATCGGCCCTGCGGGGCAACGGGGAGGGTTCGAGCAGTTCATCTGTCAGCAAGTTGCGCAGGTGTCGCCGGCGACCGATGCGAAGTTCGTGTCGCTTCACGGCGACGGTGGTGACGGCGGCGTCGAGTGCTACTGGACCCTCCCCGATGGTGATGAACACGGTTGGCAGGCGAAATACTGGACGGACCACAAGAACGTCGACAAGACCCAGCTCGACAAGTCTGTGAAAGCAGCGCTGGAGCAGCATCCGAAACTGACGAAATACACCATAGCCATTCCGACGGACCCGACCGGTCGCACCGCCCGCACCGGTAAATCCCTGCTGGAAAAGATCCATGATCCCGGCGGATGGCTCGAAGGCTGGCGGACGATGACCACCGATGACGGCCGGTCAGTCGAGTTCGAGATCGAGATCGAGTGGGAGACGAACATCGTCGATCGTCTCAACCGGCTCGATACCTCGGGAACCCAGCGCCGGTACTGGTTCGACGTCGACGTTCTCAGCAACCAATGGTGGGAGGACCGCAAACAGGACGCGGTCGACGCCGCACGGCCCCGCTACATGCCCGAACTCAACATCGACGTGCCGGCGGCCAGGTCCATCGCGGCGCTCTGCTCCGACGACGAATGGTGGCAGTTAGTCCTCGACCAAGCCGATCAGACCACCAAAGCAGTCGAGAAACTCGACTACGC
Source organism: Rhodococcus sp. (in: high G+C Gram-positive bacteria) (assembly GCF_049299235.1). Classification (GTDB taxonomy): domain Bacteria; phylum Actinomycetota; class Actinomycetes; order Mycobacteriales; family Mycobacteriaceae; genus Rhodococcus. The sequence goes on from NZ_JBAQXC010000099.1 coordinate 4,836, forward strand.
AACCGACGAAGTGATAGCTGCCGACTTGAACGAGGCCCGTGCCGCCGCCGAGAGCGCCACCGGCGCGATCACCGCGTGGCATTCTTCACGAACCGCCGCTGGACTCGGTGACGTTGAGCAGTCGCTCAAGGATGCCTCTGCTGTCGTCGCAGGACAAGAAGCGCGTGAGGCCCAAGCGCTGACTGACGCGCACGGCGACTGGGACAGCCAAAGCTGGCGGCAATATCAGAGCGAGTACATGGTGCGGTTTCCCGCTGCCGCCGTCGACTACCTTCGTGAGCTGGGGCAGAAGCTCGAGGAAGTGACTCGGCTACTGATCAGCCCAGAAGGCGCGCTTGCTGGTGCACAGGTCGCTCTGATGACCGGCCCTGCCGGCATCGGCAAGACCTACCTCGCCATCGATGCCGTCGTTCGTCGCCTAGCCAAGGGCCGGCCCAGTGTCATGATGCACGGCCGCTGGTTCAACGGCCATGAGCCGCTTGCTCATCTTCGCGACGTCCTTCAAATGCCGCCTGACTTGACCAGTGAGGAGACCATCGCTCTTCTCGACGAAAGCTCCCGTGCCGCCGGCGCGCCGACCCTTCTTGTTATCGACGCGCTCAATGACACTCGGCCGCGGTCATTGTGGCGCGACAACCTCGACCGGCTCATCACCATTCTCGGTCGGTACCCGAACGTCCGGCTGCTGCTGACCGCTCGCACTCATTACGTCGCCCAGGTCCTCCCGCCCGGTCTCACTCTGGAGCGGTTCGAGCACACGGGGTTCGAGGGCGTCGAGTTCGAAGCGGTCAGTGAGTATGCCGGGTTCTACGGTCTCGAGCCGCCTACGGCGCCACCCATTCATGGCGAGTTCGACAATCCTCTGTACCTACGCCTTGTGTGCGAGGCGCTTCAGGCCAATCATCGACTCTCGCTGGACCAGGCCGACTTAGGTCTCGACGAGCTCACGAAGATGATCCTCGACAACGCCAACAACCTCGTCAGCGACCGCATCGATGCCTCACCCTCCGACCGTGTTGTCCACCACGCCATGCACGCACTCGCTGCCGCGATCGCCGACGCGGGCGGGGACCCGCTCACCCGCCCCGCTGCCCGAACAGTGTTGACTCCGATCTGGTCCGACGTCAGCGCTGAGAAGTCCCTGCTCGACGCGTTGATCGCGCAAGGTCTCGTCGAAGAGGACGTGATCCCAGACGGAAGCCCGTACGGCACCGATATCGTCGCCATCACATTCGAACGCATCGGCCACCACCTCATCGTGTCCGATGCCCTGCGTGCGATCACCGATGTCGGCGACGTCAAGGCGCAGTTCACCGGCCGTCTCGGGCAGCTCATCGGACTCGGTGGCACCACTGACCTCGGCATTCTCGAAGCAACTTCCGTCGTCCTCGCCGACCGACTCGGGATTGAACTGACCGAACTCCGCGACGAGATCGACGATGACGACGCGCTTGCCGCCGCCGTTATCGCCGGGATCGGCTGGCGCTCCACCGGCTCGATTACAGAGAAAACCGACGCCGTCGTCGTCGCTGCCCTCCGCCGCGAAGCTACCTGCGACGCTGCTCTCACCATGCTGTTCCGCCTCGCGGCACGACCCACACACCCACTGAATGCCGACTTCCTCCACGGCTTCCTCAGTCGATTCAGCATGGGTGACCGCGACGGTTTCCTGGCTGTCTGGCTGCACTTCACACATGGAACCAACGGCGCTGTTGATCGCCTTATCCGTTGGGCACGTGAGAAGCCCCTGAACGAGGTCGGCGGAGACACTACCCGCCTGTGGACTACCGCGTTGTTGTGGACGACCAGCGCCACCGACCGCCGCGTCCGCGAACCCGCAACCGTTGCGGCAGCACGCCTACTCACCCGCCACCCGAGCCAAGCGGCGAGACTGCTGCAACAATTCGCTGCGGTCGATGACGAGTGGGTCGCCGAGCGCGCCCTTGTGGTCGCGTACGCCGCCCTACTGGCGGACGGAGCCATCGACGATTGGGCAGCTGCGGCCGAGGTGGTGTGGGCCAAGTTCTTTGAACGTCCAGCGGACCTCACACCGAATGCGGCCGTTCGCGACGCTGCCCGGAGCATTCTCGAAGCTGCAGCAGACCGTGGCGCGCTTCCCGCCTGCGTCACCGTCGATCAGTTCCGCCCGCCATACACGAGCGACTGGCCTCTGGACTGGCCTACCGAAGCCGACATCGAACCCTACGACAACAGCGACTACCCCAAGCTCGTGCGTTCCAGCACCGACGACGACTTCTGCCGCTACTACGTCGAGTACGAACTGAGAGGCAGGCCCGACGTCGAGATTTCCGCGGGAGCCAGGTGGGTTGTCGAAGAGGTCATCCGCCTGGGCTACCGGCCGAAACGGCACAGCTCGTTCGACGGCTACGTCATCGCTACCCACGGCTTCGGACGCGGCAAACCCAAATGGATCGAACGCATCGGCAAGAAATACCAGTGGATAGCACTCAACCGCCTCATTGGCCATGTCTCCGACAACGCTCCCAAGACGCCCGGAAAGTGGGACCCACCAGCACCGTCCGTACCCGGCCCCGCGACCACAATCTCTCGACAGATCGATCCGACCATTCACGAGTTTGCACCTGTCGACGACAGCCCGCGATCCTGGGTGCCCACCTATGACTGGGACGCCCCAGCCGGCAAAGCGGACTCCCAATGGGTCGCCGACGACGCTGACCTACCCACCATCGACGTCGCCGACGCCGAGTTCGACGAGCGCCCCTTCATCGTCCTGTCGGGTTTCTACGAATGGAACGATGCAAACCAACGCGAACGGTCACGTGGCATATGGACCCATCTCTACCCGCACCTCATCGACACCACGGATCTGCCCGCAGCACTCGCACAACTCGAAGGCAAGGACTTGACCGGACGGGATATCTCTAGAACGCCAGAGACCACGTATGGGTACGTCGGTGAGTTTCCCTATGGCCACCACCACGGTGCAATGATTCACACCATCGGCCACGAGTCCAAACCGCTCAGCGTCCCCACTCGACCCGCCTCCTGGCACATCTTGGGCGAATACGAGTACGCTCCAGGAGACCACGAGACGGTCTCTGTCGATGCGCCTGCTCCCGAATTTTTCGGGACCGCCCCCGGAAATCTCCGGTGGAATGGACGAAATGGCTGGACCGACACCACCACCGGCCAACTCGTCGCCGTCCTGCGCCACAGCGTCAATGCAAGTCGGAACGAACTTCTCGTCGACCGCGCGTGGCTCGAGAACTGGCTCACCAGTGCGGAGAAATCTCTCATCTGGGTCGAAAACACGGGCAAGCAGGTCCTACTAGGCCGCGGTGAAACCACCCATCCCGGCGAGCTCACTCGCTCCCAAGTGCACGCTTGGACACCCGGCTCTGATGTCCGAACCTCAGCTCCAGGCTGGCAGCGTTTTCCCGCCCGTGGCGAGTAGCCCGCCGCATCAATATCCCGGCTGGAAAAGCGGGTTTGTCCAGTAAGGACACTCCCGTCCTTACTACATTCCATTGCAGGAAGAGCCGTGAAACCTTGCGTTGATGCCCCTACATCGCCGTCCTGGCAGGTCCGTCAGTTGTGAGACGGCTCTACTCGTCTAGGGAGTCGGGGCCCGCCCACATGAGCCGGGCTGTTTTCTTTCCCAAAGCGGGCTGGAACACCACGGTGATGTCGCCGTCATCGGCGACTCGTCGCGTCACGATTTCACCCGCTTCGAACACGGCTCGCATCCTTCCGAGGGGGATGACGTTTGCACCAACCGAGACGTGGAGTGAAGCGTCGACGGCCAACGCGTGGGGACCTTGGGGTTCGGTGACGCCTTTGTGGAGGGTGACGGTGATCTTGTCCCACCCGACCGTGATGCTCCCGTCTTGGAGGAGGCGAGCGGTGCGGATGATCTCGGATGCTTCGTCGGGTTCGACGGAGCTCATGTCGGGCACCTTGATCTCGTGATCGGCGTACTGCTGGATAGTGGCCAGGGCGTGGACGTAGTCGTGCTGAACCGCTGCGACGCGGCTCTCACGGTTGCGGGGACGGTCGTTGTCGAGGACGACGTCAGCTTTGCGTCGCGGCACGCGGGGGTCTGACATCCGGAAGGTATTCGGAGCGTAGGCGTGGCGCACAAGGGCGATTGCCGGCGCAATGTCGGAGACAGAGCGTCCGGTCATGTCGCTGAGTGTGAAGTTGTAGGTCACTGTCCAGCCGTGTTCACGTTTCTTCGACAGGATTTCGACGGTAAGGATTCCGGAGGGATCCGTTCCGTGTGTCGAGCGGCCGGTTGAGGTTCCCCCCGAACGGTGGACAAGGGGGTTACATCCTTCAGGCGGCTTCCACCCGAAGTGAACGCTCGTAGCTGTCGGGACTGAGCATCCCGACCGCAGAGTTCCGTCGAACAGTGTTATAGAA